>NZ_JAHRBL010000012.1 GCF_019693445.1 Deinococcus aquaedulcis
AGGCGTGCCCCCGCTTCGGGTTCTTCGGCAGCAGCGGCGACAGTATGGCCCACTGCTGCTCCGTCAAATCCGTCCGTCCCATGCCGTTATCCTGCCAAATTCAGCCAGACAGACCCTAGCCCTGATGACGGTGATGCCGAGCGTGTATTTGAACCGCCTGCTCCGAACCTTCCTCAAGAACGAGGAATTTCTCCACCAGCACGGCTATTCACTCCGCTATACAAGGTGCAACTCCTGAGGATAACCCTCCGTCTTCGGCCCGGTCAGCAGGCACAGGGGAAGTGTAGAGGCACAGGCGTGTGCGTCACATTCGCCGTTCGGCGCACCATACAACTAAGCCAAAACAGCGAGGGCTGAGGTGCATCAACCTCAGCCCTATCCTCTGTACATGCACTTTATTCCAGGGTCACCAGATAGTCGTACAGGTCCGGGCCGCCCATGTGGGTTTCGATCTCGGCGTCGCTGTAGGCTTCGCCAAGGCGCGCGGCCAGGGTATCTAAGTCCTCCTGGGTTTTCTGCGGGCCGCCGAACACCGTGATGATCTCCTGGCCGTCGTAGTGGCGGCCCAGCATTTCCAGCACGCTGTCTTCGGGGTTGCCGCCGCTCTGCACCAGTTCGTCATCCTTCAGGCCGATCACGTCGCCCTCGGCAATCGCCAGGGTGCGCCCATCCTGCACGGTGATGCTGGTGGTGCGGCTGGCGCGCGTAACCTCCAGGGTGGTGACGGCCCCGGCGGCCTCGGTCATGGCTTCTTTCAGATCCTCGGCGGGGGTGTCGGGGCTGAAGTTCAGGGCGGCGCCCATCCCCTGGCCCAGGGTGCGGGTCGGGATGACGACGGCGCGGCCGTCCATCAGTTCCATCGCCTTTTCGGCGGCCATCAGCACGTTCTTGTTGTTGGGCAGGATGATGACCTTCTCGGCACTCACCGAGCGCACCGCGTCCACAATGTCCTGCACGCTGGGGTTGGCGGTCTGCCCGCCGGACACGATGCGCGCGCCCAGCGAGCGGAACAGCTTGACCAGCCCGTAGCCACTGGCCACCGCCACGAGGCCGCTGGGCGAAATTTCTTCTTCCGCGCGCGCCGCCGAGCCCGCCATGCCCAGGATCTCGGTGTGCTGCTCACTCATGTCCTCGACCTTGGTTTTCAGCATCTTGCCGTAGCGGCCCACGGTGGCCAGCAGCTGGTCGGGCTCGTTGGTGTGGATGTGGCCCTTCACGTAGCCCTCGGCGCCCACCACCAGCAGGCTGTCGCCGTAAGGGCTGACCAGCTCACGGATTTCCTCGATAGGCTTGGTGGCCTCGCTCATCAGGAACTCGGTGCAGAAGCCGAATTCCTCGTTCTCGAATTGCTCCTGGGCATACGAGGTGATCTCGGGGGCGGGCGGCAGCGCCTCGCCGCGCAGCTGCGCCAGCATCCCCTGCACGATGTACAGGTAGCCCTGGCCACCGCTGTCAATCACGCCCGCCTGTTTCAACGCGGGCAGCATCTCGGGGGTCTGGTCCAGCAGTTCCTGGCCCCTGAACAGGGCCTGTTCCAGCACGGCTTCAATGTTCTCGCCCTGCGCGCCCTCGGCCACGCCGCGCGCCACGGTCAGAATGGTGCCTTCCACCGGCTTCATCACGGCGCCGTAGCCCACGCGCTGGGCGGCCTGGAAGGCGCGGGTCAGCGTGGGGGCGTCCACCGCCCTCTGGTCCTTGATGACTTCTGCAAAGCCCTTGAGGAGCTGCGAGAGAATCACGCCGCTGTTGCCGCGCGCGCCCAGCAGCGCCCCGTAGCTGATGGCGCGGGCCACCTGGGCCATACTGCTCTCGTCGCAGGTGTCCAGTTCGCGGCGCACCGACTGCATGGTGAGGTGCATGTTGGTGCCGGTGTCGCCGTCGGGCACCGGGTACACGTTCAGGGCGTTGACCTGCTCGCGGTACACGCCCAGCCAGTCGGTGGCGTAGCGCAGCATGCGGGCCAGATCGGCGGGCTGCAGGTGGGTGTGGGGGGCCACTTCAGACACGCTGCACCCCCACGGCGTGCACGCGGGTGGCGGCCAGCTCCAGGCCCGCCTGGGTTTTCACGGTGTGTTCCACACGCTCGGCAATGTTGCGCGCCACGGTGGGAATGCTGACGCCGTAGGCCATGACCACATACAGGTCGGCCGTGTAGCGCGCGCCGTCCTTGGCGATCACCACGCCGTCACTGACCTGCGCGCGCCCCAGCACGCGGCTAAGGCCTTCCTTAAGGTTGGCGGGGGCCATGCCCACCACGCCCGGAATTTCATGGGCGGTGAGGCCGATCAGGGAGGCCAGCGCCGCCTCGGTGATTTGAATGGAGCCGTTCACAGTAAAGGGCAGTATAAGGGGCGGTAGAAAAGGGAGCGGGGCGCGGGGTGCAGGAAGCGGGGGGCCGGGGTGTCTGGCGTGGGTGAACAGGGCGGGGGCGGGCGTGGTTTACTCCGCGCATGTCACTTGTGAAGAGGCTGGAGCGTGCCGATCTGTCGCTGGTGTTGGCGGGCCCCGAACAGCTTGGGCGGCTGACCCAGGATCTGAAGGCGGGCGAGGTGCGGCTGCTGGCCCGGACCGAAGATGGGGATGAGGCCCTGGCCCTGGCCCCCACGAGCGCCCAGGAGGCCCGTGAACTGGGCGCGGCCCTGGCCGGGCTGGCGCGTGAGCTGAAGGCGGCCTCGGTGAAGGTGCCGGCCACCCCGCACGGCGCGGCGCTGGCGCAGGCGGCCCTGGCCGGAGGCTGGCGAGAAGGCCGCTACCGCCAGACGCCCGTCGCTGCCCCCGCCCTGCTGGTGGAAGGCCTGAGCGACGAAGCCCACGCGCGCCTGAACGCCCTGAACGCGGGCCTGACCTTCGCCCGTGAACTCACCAGCGCGCCCGCCAATGTGCTGAACCCGGTCACCCTGGCCCGCGAGGCCCGGACTCTGGAGGCCCTGGGCCTGGATGTGGACGTGTGGGACGGCGACGACATTCAGGGACGCGGCATGGGCCTGCTGGCCGCCGTGGCCGCAGGGAGCACAGCCGGTCCCCGCCTGATTCGCGTCACCCTGCCCGCACGCGGCGAGAAGACAGCGGTGCTGGCGCTGGTGGGCAAGGGCATCACCTTCGACACGGGCGGCTATTCCATCAAGCCGGCCGCCGGCATGAACGGCATGAAAAACGACATGGGCGGCGCCGCCGCCGTGCTGGGGGCCATGCGCGCCCTGGGGGAACTGCGGGCGCAGGTGCCCGAAGGTGTGGAGGTGCGCGCCTACGTGGCCGCCGCCGAGAACATGGTGGGCCCGAACGCCATGCGCCCCGGCGATATTTACCGCGCGGCCAACGGCCTGCACGTGGAAGTCACCAACACCGACGCTGAGGGCCGCCTCGTGCTGGCCGACGCCCTGACCGTGGCCTGCGAGGAAGGCGCCACCGAACTGGTAGACCTGGCCACCCTGACCGGCGTGAAGGTGAGCGCCCTGGGCAACGACATTGCGGCCCTGTTCAGCAGCGACCCCGCCCTGACCGCCCGCCTGATAACCGCCGCCGAGGCCGCCGGCGAGCACGTCTGGGAACTGCCCCTGCACCAGCCCTACCTGAAGGGCTACCAGAAAAACACTGTGGCCGACCTGAAAAACAGCGACATGAACCCGGCGGGCGCCAGCATCAAGGCCGCCCTGTTCCTGCAGCAGTTCGTCACCCGCCCCTGGGCCCACCTGGATATCGCTGGCAACGCCACCCGTGAGGAGGTGGCGACCGGCTGGGGCGTGGGCACGCTGGTGGAATACGTGTTGGGGCGGTAGGCGGTGCGCGGGCAGCAGGGCGCAGTGGAGGGCTTGTCCCGCTGCCTGCGCCCTGCTCCCCGCTTCCCCTTTACACCGCTGGCCCCAGCTTTCCGCGCAGCATCAATTGGACGCGCTGGCGCAGGCGTTTGTAGACCGGCGGGGCGTACTGGGTGCGGAACTGCACCGTGGCCTCCTCGCTGCCCACGTCGTGGCCGCCGTGCTGGGTCAGGAAATAGCGGTGGTCCATGATCCACAGGTACAGATCGGCCTCGGTGCGGCCGGGAAAGCGCGCCATCACGTCGTGCTTGCCAATGTTGTCCACAATGCGGCAGTACAGTCGTCGGTACCAGCTTTCCACGGCTTCTTCCCAGGTCACGGGCGGCAGGCCCGCGCGTTCAGGCTTGCGGTCCAGAAAGTACTGGCGCGTGCGGATGTGCTCCAGCAGCTTTTCGTAGCGCCCCGGCGTGGTGAACAGGATTTCATGGTGACCCGGCACCACCCGGTCGAGGTTGGTGGCCTTTAAGAATTGCGCGTACTCGCCCTTGATGATCAGGTCCTTGAGGGTGTCGCCTTCCTCGGGAGGGACAGTGACCTGCAGTTCGATCACGTCGGCGTCAATGTATTTCTGACCCTGGCGCCGGGCGACAGAGACCCGGTGATTGCCGTCCTTGACGAAATACAGCTCGCCCACCTGGTACACCTGGATGGGCGGGAGTTCCTTGCCCTGCAACTGCGCGCTGCGCACGCCGATCCAGCGTTCATCCAGGTGGCGTTCTTTGGGCAGGTAATGGCGGTCAAACTCGCGGTAGCGGTCCACCGACCCGATGATGTGGTCCACCTCGATGGTTTGCAGGCCGCGCGCATACTCGCCTTCGGGGGCCAGATGGCGCACCCAATCAAAGGGCAGCAGCTCGTTGGGCTGCCGGCGCAGAATGGACAGCAGGTCGCGGACGTCGCTGAGAAAGCGCGCGCGTTCTACTTCGTGCCGGGCCTGATCGAATGCGGACATGGAAGTTCGGCTCCTTGGAATGCCCTGGGGTCAGGGACGCAAGTCGGCCGGGTCGCCTTCGTTGCCGGGGGAAAGAAAGAGCCCCGGTCGCTGGTGTTCAGGGTACACCAAGGGGCGTCAGGGGCGTGTGATGAAAGCCCCGGCTGCGGGGCGGCGGCGCATAAGACAAGCCTTTAGGCGGCCCACACATCGTGGGCTGGACCCTGGGCAGCCCGGGCGGGGCAGGGGTTGAATGCGGCCATGCTTGGCAAGTTCTTCAAAAAGCCCGCCGACGACATGGGCGGCCGGGTGCCCCCGGGCCAGAGCCTGACCACCCGCTTCCCGGTGCTGACCTATGGCCCCACCCAGCACTACGCCCCGCAGGACGTGGCCGTGCGGATCTTTGGGTTGGCCGAGGAACACACGCTGACCTGGACCGACCTGCTGGCCCTGCCCCAGACCACCCTGACCTACGACATTCACTGCGTGACCCACTGGAGCAAGCTGGACACCACCTGGACCGGCGTGCGCGTCACCGACCTGATGGCGCACGTGCGCCTGAAGCCCGGCGCCACCCACGTCATGCAGCACTCGGTGGGCGGCTACACCACGAACCTCAGCCTGGACGACTTTTCGCGGCCTGACAATCTGCTGGCCCACACCTTCGACGGCCAACCGCTGGATGCCGAACACGGCGGGCCGCTGCGACTGGTGGTGCCGCACCTGTACTTCTGGAAAAGCGCCAAGTGGCTGACTGGGCTGGAGTTCATGGATGCCGACCGGCCCGGCTTCTGGGAGCGCAACGGCTACCACATGCGCGGCGACCCCTTCAAGGAAGAGCGGTATGACGACGACTGAGCCGACAACTGCGCGGGCGGCGGAAGGCGCCCCAGGAGACCTGACCGGCGGCGGCGAGTACCTCGTGCCGGATGTGCTGCGCCCCGGGCTGACCCTGGTGCTGGTGGGCACGGCGCCCAGCCGCATCAGCGCGCGGGCGCGGGCCTACTACGCCAACCCTGAAAACCGGTTCTGGCGCACGCTGCACGAGGTGGGCCTGACCCCCCGGCAGCTCTCTCCCCACGAGTACCCCCTGCTGCCTGACTACAGCATTGGCCTGACCGACGTGGCCAAGCGGCATTCGGGCGTGGACGCTGCCCTGCCGACAGACGCCTGGGCCCCCGAGGAACTGCGGGCCAAGGTGCGCCAGTACCGCCCGCAGGTGGTGGCCTTTACCAGCAAGCGGGGCGCCTCGGAGACGCTGGGGATGGCCACTGGCCGCCTGCCGTACGGCCGCCAGGAGGTCACGCTGGAAGGCACAGAACTGTGGGTGCTGCCCAGCACCAGCCCGCTGGGGCAGACGCACTTTCAGCTGGCCCCCTGGCAGGCGCTTGCCGCGCGGGTGCAGGCGCTGCGCCCGGCGGCGGGAACCTCTGCGCCCGCTGGCCCGTAACCGGGGTATGGCTTTGCACACTCCGCAACCCATTCGGTCTGGTGTGGCCCGGCGGCTGCTCCGGGCCCCGCTGCGGCTGACCCGGGGACTGTGGCGCGCGGCGCAGCCCTGGCCGACCCCCTCCGGCGATTCCTGGGCCCTGGCCCCGCAGACCGGGCAGGGCGCCGGGCTGCGCCGGCTGGCGGGACTGGGCGCCCTGGCGCTGCTGACCCTGGTGGGGCTGTCGTTTCTGGGCACCCTGACCGTACTGCTGGGGATCGGCGTGGCTTCGGGCAGCGACCTGGCCGGCTGGCTGCTGGGATTGACGCTGCTGCTGGCGGTCGTGCTGCTGGTCTGGGCGCGGGGCCGCTTGCGCCAGTGGCAGGCCCAGGCCCACCCGCTGCCTGCCTCAGACGAGCTGGGGCAGTTGCGGGCCCTTCATGCCCAGGCGCGCGCCCTGCCACGCCCGGACCGCGCGGCGGTGCTGGGGGCGCTGCAGGCCACCGCGCAGGCCCTGCAGGTCACAGGCGGCGGGGGCACCCTCACCCGCGACGCCTTTGACGCCCGGCAGGCCGCCCGCGAGGACCTGCCTGAACTGCTGGCTGCCGCGCGCAGTGGGCGAGGCGCCGTGCAGCCACAACTGCAGCTGATCGAAACGCGTATGGCGGCCATTGCTGAACGGGGGCGCGCGGCCCAGGCCCGCGCCGCCCAGGCCCAGGCAGCGTACCTGCAGGACAAATACGCCCCCGGGAAGACGGCGCCTGAAGAGACTGCTTTTTCGGAGACTGGGGGCAAGTCGCCCCCCAGGCGTTAAATTTCGAATAGACGGCCAGGGGCGGGTGATACACTGCGCACTGTGTTCCCGCCAAGCCTGTGGACGAACCTGCTGCTGATCGGTGCAGCCGCCCTGCTGGGGTATGCCACGGTTCGGGACCTCCACGGCCTGATGATTGCCGCCGCTCTTCTGATGGCGGTGCTGACCGCCGGGCGCCGGGGCGGCGTGCGCTGGGTGCCGCTGGGCGCCTACGCGATGGCCTTTGTGGCCTCGCTGCTGCTGCCGGGGCCTACGGCGGGCCTGCCGGATCTGGGCGCCGCGCTGCTGGCCCTGCTGAGCCTGGGCCTGCTGACGGTCCGCGAGCAGGCCAACGCGCGCGAGCTGACCTGGCAGCGCAACACAGTGGCTGCCCTGCGCGCCGGCAGCGAGCGCCTGGCCGATGCCCGCGACGCCGACGCCATTATTCGTGCGGGGATTGGCATTCTGGACAAGCTGCAGGTGGCGCCCAACCTGGCGTTCGTGGCTTACCGCAAGGGCACGCCGCACATCCTGGCGGCCACCGGGGCCTTTGAAGCCTTTCTGGAGCGCCCCATTCACCCCAGCGACAACGACAGCCGCAGTGTGCAGGCCGATCACTGGGTGGCCGAAGAGGTGCTCGCGCTGCTGGACAAGACCCAGCGGCGCGTCTTTCACGTGGCCCCGGTGTATGGACGGGCCTCGAACCACCTGGGCGTGGTGATTCTGGCCCGGCCGGTGCCGGTGCTCTTCGATGAAGACGAGAAGGGTGTGGTAGGCGCTTTCTCGCGGTTGCTGGGCGCGCAGCTGGGCCAGTGGCAGGCCATCCGCGACCTGCGCGACGCCAACGACCTGACCCTGCGCTCGCTGGGCGCGGCCCTGGAACGGCGCGACGACGATACTGGCGGCCACACCATGCGCGTGGTCAGCATGAGCGTGCGGCTGGCCCGGCGCCTGGGCTGGGACGAGGATCAGGTCAAGGCCCTGCGCTGGGGTGCCTACCTGCACGACCTGGGCAAGCTGGCCATCCCCGACGGTGTGCTGCACAAGCGCGGCCCCCTCAGCCCCGACGAGCGCCGCGTGATCCAGACCCATACTGTGATCGGCTACGACATGCTGCAGGACCTGCACTTTCTGCCGGCCGAAACGCTGGATCTGGTGCGCTACCACCACGAACGCTGGGATGGCACCGGCTACCCCAGCGGTCTGCGCGGCCAGAACATTCCTGACACTGCGCGCCTGTTCACCTTGATTGACGTGTTCGACGCGCTAACCAATGCCCGGCCCTACAAGCCCGCCTGGACCCGCGAGCGTGCCCTGAACGAGATTCGTGCGCAGGCCGGGCGCCAGTTTGACCCGCAGTACGTGGACGCCTTCCTGCGCATGATGGCCGAACACGACGACGCCCATCTGGTGATGTAGGGCTGGGGGAAGGCTGGGGAGAAGGCCTGGAGAGGAGCGCTGCCCCCATCGCGTCATACGGATGCCGGATCATCCGTTACAGCCCCTGCGCGTCGCTTCGGCGCTTCCACTCCTATCCGTCACCGTTTTTCCTTCTCCCTCTGGTCGGGTTAATCAGTTATGGAATAACTGATTAACCGGAATCCTTATCACTTTGCTTTGTCGGCCTTCGAGCCGGCTCTGTCGCGGGGTGGATGGCCTACAGGCGTTATCTCCGAGGCGCTCAGGCGAGCCCCCGTCCTTCAATGGTGCAGACAGTTTTCAAGAGGTGCATGACAGTAGTTGCGAAAACGTCCTTTATGACGTCAGGCCATGAGCCCCCTCCCAACCTCCTGCGCAAGGGGGGAGGGGTAAAAACAGCGAGTACGTCGAGCAACGCCATACAGAGTTTCGAAACTGTTCGCGCCAGTGGTGCTTATGTCCTCAACCTCTCCCGACCACCACCGCGTTACGCCGTGGGCAAGGCGGCGAGGTCCTGCCGGGTGGGGGCGTAGGCGCCGGGGTGGGTACAGGCGGCGGCGGCGGCCTGCAGGCCCAGGCGCAGGTGCTCGGTCCACAGGGCGTCCGGGTGCTCGGTGGCGCTCACCAGCAGGCCCGCGCACAGGGCGTCGCCAGCGCCCACCGTGTCGGCCACGGGCACGCGCAGCGCACCCAGGTTGGCCTGCCCGGCGGCGTGGTACAGGGTGGCGCCCGCCGCGCCGCGCGTGACCACGATGGGGGCTTTGGCATTCAGGCCGCGCAGATGACGCAGGGCATCGGCCTCACTCTGGCCCGGGAAGAAAAAGGCCAGATCCTCGTCGCTGAACTTCAGCAGGTCGGCGCGGCGGGCCACGGCCTCGAACACGGCCGGGTAATTGGGATGCCGGTGGGTGATGCGGGCATTCGGGTCAAAGCTGATTTTGACGCCAGCGGCGCGCGCGGTTTCCACCAGCCCCAGCAGGGTATCGGCCAGGGGCCACCGGCTGAGGCTGATGCCGCCCACGTGCAGCCAGCGGGCTTCGCGCAGCCAGCCGCCGGGCAGGCCAGTGGGATCGAAGTGCAGGTCGGCGCTGTTTTCCCCCAGAAAGCGGTAGGCGGGCGGGTGGGTGCGGTACACCACGGCCATCAGCGTGGGGGCCGGTACACGCTGCAAGAACCGCAGGTCCAGCCCCGCTTCCAGCGACGCGCGAGCCAGATCCTCCCCGAAGTTGTCCTGCCCCACCGCGCCCGCAAACGCGCTGGGTACTCCCAGGGCCGCGCAGGCCCGCGCCACGTTCCAGCCCGCGCCGCCGGGGTGGGCCGTCCAGCGGTTGTCACCAGCGGTCACAAGGTCGGTCAGGGCTTCGCCGGCGCTTACGATCAGGGGCAGGGGGGCCATGGGCTGCATGCTACAGCGGCCAAAATACCCGGTGGGAGAGTCTGGAGGGCTTACGTCTGGGCCCACTGGAGAAGTGAGCAGCCCCTGATGTGACCCGACGCATTGCCAAAACAGGCCTCTGGGCGTTCTGATGGGGCATGACGATCACCAACGAGCAGGAACTGAGGGGCATGCAGCGGGCCGGGCAGGTGGTGGCCGAGACTTTGCAGGCCCTGCGGGAGGCGGTGGCGCCCGGTGTCACCCCGGCTGAGCTGGACGCGCTGGCCGGCGACCTCTTCGCGCGCCGCCACGCCACCTCGGCGCCCCGGGAGGTGTATGGGGCCCCCGTGAACGTCTTTATCAGCGTGAACGACGACATTGTTCACGGTCTGCCCACCACGCGGCCCCTGCAACCCGGCGACGTGGTGAAGCTGGACGTGACCCCCTTCGTGGACGGCTATGTGGCCGACGCCGCGATCACGGTGGTCGTGCCTCCCGCCTCGCCAGTGGCCCTGCGGCTGGTGGCCTGTGCCGAGGCGGCCTTCTGGGCCGCGATGAATGCGGCGCGGGCCGGGCAACCGGTGAACGTGATTGGCCGGGCGGTGGAGCGGGAGGTGGCCCGGCGCGGCTTTTCGCTGCTGCGCGAGTTGCAGGGCCACGGCGTGGGCCGCACCATCCACGAGGCCCCGGACGTGCCCAACTTCTATCACCCGGCTTTTCGCACCCCGCTGCGCGAAGGCATGGTGATTGCCGTGGAACCGATGGTGTCCACAGGCCGCTCGTCACGCACCCGAACGCGGCGCGACGGCTGGACCATCCGCACGCGCGATGGCGGACTGGCCGCCCACTACGAGCACACCGTCATGATCACCCGGGGTCAGCCCCTGATCCTGACCGCCTAGGTTGGGGAGAGGGCGAGGAAGAAGGAAGAGATTCGCCTGGAACAGTGGTTCAGACAGAGTTCAAGCATGATGAGTAGCCCATGGAAGAAACGTCGTCTGGGACGCTTGGCTCGCGTCTTCCCCTCTGCTGCGCAGCTGTTCAAGCCCCAACCTCTGCTGCGCAGCTCTGCGAGTTCCCCACGAGGGGGAAGGAAAAAACAGCGTGTTTGTCAGGCTGTCCTCTGTGGCATGTTGAAACTGTCCGAACCCTTGCTGCAATGGGTTCTGTCTGAATGCTGGCGTGCGCGGCAGAGGCCCGGGCACGCCCCTCCTTCTGACCCCAAGCTGATCACGGCCTGATCACGGCGGCGGACGACCATGAATGCTGGGGCGGTGCAAAGGTCCTCGTGGCCCATGCCCACCGCCCTCGCCGCCCAGTTCATGTTTCTGCCCTCAGGAGGCCTACCATGTCCGAACCCCAGCCCGACCCCGCCGCCGACCTTCAGCTGCGCGCCCCCGCGCCCCACGACCTGCTGGCCCTGGCCGAGGAGGTGGCGGCCCTGCACCGCAGTCTGGAACGGCTGGCCCACGCCGATCATCTGGAGCGACTGCTGAAACTCATTCCGCGCCCCGGCTGGACCACCCCGGCGGAATACGAGCTGGTGCGCGGCAGCGTGGCCCACATGCAGATGCATGTGCGCGCCCTGCACGACGCTCAGGCGGCGCTGCTGAGGGGCGCGCAACTGGTGGGTGGCCGCAGCCACTAGGCTGATCGAAAGGCCGTGTGATTCGGGCTGCCGTCCATTTGCAGGACATCCAGAACAGAGGAGGACGTTGCTCTCCTGCGGCGCCTTCCAAGTCCACAGCCTGGGTAGCCTTTCCTGTTCCTTCTTGGCCGGGCGGCTCTGCAAATATCTGTGGGTGGGGAAATCCTGCAGCGCCTGACGGAAGTTTTTGGAGGCCGTATGACCCCTGCGGCGGAATCATCGGCCACCAGTACGGAAAGCGCTTAGGCCACCTGACGGATTTGCGCTTTCCGCCAGCTTTCTAGGCTGGTGCCGATGCCGACCAAACCGCAAGCCACAGGGCGCCCAGCAAAGAGACGAGGGTGGCTGGAGGCGTGGGCGATCCTCCGGCGAGGTCTGGGCCATGCGGGCGTGGCCCTCAACGGCCTGTTCGGGCAGGGCACGCCCCCGCCACCGCCGGCACCCCCCGTGCACCATTGGACAGCGCCGCCCCTCCCTGAAGACGAATTCAGCTGCGCCTTCCGCGAGGTGCTGCGCGAAGATCAGGCAGAGTCCACGCCCGTTCAGAAAACGCCGGAAGCAGCTGGATAGGCCTGAAACTGCAGATCAGCTGCCGTGTCAGGCGACCTTTAGCCGCTCTTCAGTTCTCTGCGCCCGTAGGCTGCCGGAACAGCACCACCCGGAAGCCGAATACCTCGCGCTCGCCGCACGGTTCGAAGCCAGCGCGTTCGTACAGCGCGCGCAGGGCCGGGCGGTTCGCGGCGGTGTCCAGTTTCAGCCAGGGGCGCCCGGCCGCCCGGGTGCGGGCCCGCGCGTCGGCCAGCAGAAGGGTGCTCAGGCCACTGCCCTGGGCGGCCGGATGCACGGCCAGTTTGTGCAGGTACAGGGCCTCGCCGGGGGGGTCGTCCGGCCAGAAGGGGGGATCACGGTCCAGCAGGCAGTAGGTGCCCACCGCCTGCCCGGCGCGCCACGCCACCTGCCAGCCCCCAGCGGGGTAATGGCGCGCCAAGCGCTCTGGGGTCAGGCTCGCCAGGGGCCACAGGGCCTGCCCCCGGGCCTCCAGCTGCGCGGCGCTGGCCTGCAGCACGCCCGCTGCGGCCTCCAGGTCGCCTGTGGTGTAGGTCAGTGGGGGCATGGGCTCAGCCTCCCAGTGCCGGGGCCGGTTCGATGCCCGTCGCCCATACCGTGGCCTGCGCGCCTGCTCCGCGCACGTCCAGACGCACCCGGGGCAGGGGGCCGTTGGCCTTGCCGAACACAGCCTTGCCAGCGTCCAGGGCCGAGAACACGCTGTAGTGGCAGCGGCAGCCCAGGTGCGGCTGACCGTCGGGCGGGCGGTAGTTGAAGGCAAAGGCCAGTACCTCTGGGTCGCGCACCAGATTCACCGCGCAGCCCAGGTGGGTGCAGACTCGGGAAAAGGCCGCCAGATGCACGTCTCCGGCACTCAGGCCGCCGGCCACCGGGCGCGGCACGCGCAGCAGCGTACAGGGCCGCCCGGCGTAGGTGAACAGGTGCTCGGCCCACAGCGTCTTCAGGGCCGAGAGCGGCACTACCTGCTGCGCGGGCGCCGGTTCAAAGGCGGGGGGGCCTGCCTCGCTCTTGCCGCGCAGCACGCGCGTGGCATAAAAGCCCATGTAGCCAAAGGCCCCGGCGGTGCCCGCCACCGGCAACACCCACCAGCGTTCCAGCACCGCCCGGCGGGTCAGGCGCCGGGCCTTCATGGCTGCCAGCCTTCCAGCAGGTTCAGCAGGGCTTCCAACTCTGCGCCCCGCAGATTGGGGAAGCCCGGCATGGCGCCCTTGCCCTGCAGGGTGATCTGCCGCAGGGCGTCGCGGCTCAGCACCGATTCGCGCAGGCTGGGGCCCACGCCGCCGCCGCCGCTGGGCCCGTGGCAGGAGGCGCAGTTGGCCGCGTACACGCGCAGGCCCGGGTCGGTCTCGTTCTGGCGGGCGCGGATGGCGGTGATCAGTTCGTCGGCGTCGCGGCCCTGGGGGTCCAGGGTGCGGTAGCGTTCCAGCGCGCGCAGGGCGTCTTCGTCCTGCCCAAAGCGGGCCAGGGCAAAGCCCAGCAGCAACTGGGATTCGGGCTCCTGGGGGGCCAGTTGCGCGGCGGTGCGGATCAGCAGCGCGGCCTGGGTGGCGTCCTGCGCGCTGGGGGCCTGCCCGCCCCGCTCGCCGCGCGTGAGCAGCAGAATGCCCAGGCGGCGCAGGGCCTCGGGCTGGCGCGGATTGAGTTTCAGGGCGTTGCCGTAGGCGCTTACCGCCTCGTCGTAGCGGCCAGAATCAAAGGCGGCCTTGCCCCAGGCCAGGTAATCGGCGTTCTGGCGGGTGCGTTCGGCGCGGGCTTTCAGGGTGGGCAGCGACAGCGTGGCCTGCAGGTTCAGGGCCTCGGCGGGGTTCAGGGCCGCCAGCTGCCAGCGCGGAATGAAGGTCAGGGCGCCGGCCCCCACCGCCAGCGTGGCCACGGCCAGCAGGCCCAGCGCCAGTGGCCGCACCCGGCGGCCAGAACGGGGGACGGGGGGCAGGGCGTCCAGCGCGCGCAGGGTCAGGGCCGCGCGCCGCTCCAGGCCGGGGCGCGCGGCCTCGTCGCCTAAGGTCTGCAACTGGGCGTACAGGCGCTCGCGCTCCGCCTCCAGCCGGGCACGCTCGGCGGCGTCGGGGTCCTCGGGGGCGCCGGCGCGCAGGGGGCCCAGCACCAGCCACAGGCAGGCCAGCAGCACCAGCGCCAGCAGGCCCACGCTCAGCACGGCGGTCATTCGGGCCCCCGGGCACGGGTGTCGCGCTGCACCTGCGCCAGGTAGGGGTCAAAGGCCGTCTCTGGTTCGGGCCCCGCTTTGGCGGCCGTGGCGCGGCCCCGGCGCAGCACGCCCCACAGCACGCCCGCGCCCGCCGCCAGGGCCAGCAACGGCGTGCCCCACAGCAGGAGGTTGCGCCCCGTCTTGGGCGGGTCCAGCAGAACGAAGTTGCCGTAGCGCTGCGAGAAATACACGTAGATATCGCCGTCGGTGCGCCCGGCGGCCACCTGCTCGCGCACCGATTCACGCATCTTGATGCTGATGTCCGAGCGCGAATCGGCAATGGACTCGCCCGTGTCGCACAGCGGGCAGCGCAAGTTTTTCTGGATGGCCACGGCGCGCGCTTCCTGGGAGGGGGTCAGCGCCGGGGCAGCCAGCGCGCCGCCCAGCAGGCCCAGGCTCAGCAGCAGGGGAAGGGCCGCCCTCACAGACCGGGCACCCCAATGGCCTTCAGGCCCGCGTTCAGCTTCTCGTGGGTCAGGCCGCCCCGGTCCATGTGGCGCACCACGCCCCCGGCGTCCACAAACACCGTTTCAGGGATGCCAGAGACGCCGTAGTTCACGCCCGTGTCCAGCCCCGGGTCTTTCAGGTTGGGGTAGGCCAGGGCGTACTCGCGGATAAAGTCGCGGGCGTTTTTCTCACTGGTCTCGTTGAACAGAATGCCGATCACCGCTAGCCCCTGCCCCGCGCCCTGGCGTTCACTGAGTTCGCGCAGCAGCGGCGCCTCGGCCCGGCAGGGCCCGCACCACGAGGCCCAGAAGTTCAGGACCACCGGGCGCCCCTTGAGGCTTTCCAGGCTGACTGGCACGCCGTCCAGGCTCTGCAGGGTAAAGGCGGGGGCGGGCTTGCCCACCAGAGGGCCGCCCGTGGTGGCGCCCCGGGACGGGCTCAGGAGGGCGGCGGCCAGCGCGGCCACCAGGGCAAAGGCAATGGCCGGGGGCAGCAGTCGGCGCCACAGGGGCGCGGAGGTTGGGGCAGGGGCGGGTTCGCTCATGGGGTCCTCTAGTCGGTGGCGGGGGCCAGGCGGGGCGCGGCGGCGCGGACCGGGCGCGCGGGGTTCACCAGGGTCAGGCTGGCGCCCAGGCAGATCAGCACCGTGCCCCACCACAGCCACGACACCAGCGGGCTTTCGATCAGGCGCACGCTGGCCCACTGTCCCTTGGGGTCGGTCTTGGTAACCACCAGATAGGTGTCGCCCGTGAAGCGGTAGCGCACGGCGGGCGCGGGAAACGGGGTGTCGCCGCCCTGGATATAGGTGTTCATGCGCGCGCGGAAGGGTTCGCCGTCAATGCGCACGTGCGCCACCACGGAGCGGCCGTCGGGGCGGGTCTCCTGGCGAATGGCGGTCAGTTCCAGCCGCTCGGCCAGCACCTGCACGGGTTGCCCTAGGTTCAGGGTGACCTGGGCGTCGCGGCGGTAGGTGCCGCTGCCCGCCAGTCCCAGCGCCAGCACCACCAGGCCAATGTGGGCCAAGTACGCGCCGTACCGCCGGGGCTGGGCGCGCAGGGTGGCCCCCAGGCCGCCCGCCTGCTTGGCCGCGCGTGCGGTCAGCAGGCCCAGGCCCAGCAGGTTGTAGGCACCCAGGCCCACGGTCGCCAGTACGCCGGGGTGGCGGATGCCCAGCAGGAAAGCCACAGCAGCCGCGCCCAGCCCAGCGGCCAGCAGGGGCCACAGCGCACGCCACAGGCCCTGGCCTTCGGCGCGGCGCCAGGGCAGCAGGGGGCCCACGCCCATCAGCAGCAGCAGGCCCAGGCCCAGGGGGATGGCAAAGGCGTTGTAAAAGGCCGGGCCCACGCTGGCGTCGCGCCGACCCTGCACGGCTTCTACCAGCGTGGGAAACAGCGTGCCCACCAGCACCATCACGGCAAAGACCACAAAGAGCCAGTTGCCGGCCAGAAAGGCCCCTTCGCGGCTGAGCGCAGCGGGCGGTTCGGCGTCGTCGCGCAGCCGGGGCGCGCGCCACGCGGCCAGCAGCGTGCCCAGCACCAGCAGCAGCGCCAGAAAGCCCAGGAACACCGGCCCCACCGGCCCGCCCGCAAAGGCGTGCACACTCTGCACGATGCCTGAACGGTTCAGAAAGGTGCCCAGCACCGTGCTGGCGTAGGCCAGCACGATCAGCCACACGTTCCACGAGCGCATCAGGCCCCGGCGCTCCTGAATCTGAATGGAGTGCAGGAACGCGGTGGTCAGCAGCCAGGGAATAAAGGAGGCATTTTCCACCGGGTCCCAGGCCCAGTAGCCGCCCCAGCCCAGCGTTTCGTAGCTCCACCAGCCGCCCGCCACAATCGCGGCGGTCAGGAAGGTCCAGGCCACCAGCGTCCAGCGCCGGGTGACCACCACCCAGTGGTCCGAGAGGCGCCCCGTCACCAGCGCGGCCACCGCGTAGGCAAACGGTACCGACAGTCCCACGAAGCCCAGATATAGCAGCACGGGGTGAACGGCCATCATCCAGTGGTTCTGCAGCGCGGGGTTGGGGCCGCGCCCATCGGCGGGAATGGCCGCCAGCGGGGTAAAGGGCGAGGCCACCGTGGCGCACACCCCCACGAAGAACAGCAGGCTGACAAACATGGTGCCCAGCGCCCAGGGCCGCAGGGCGTCGCGGCGCAGCGTCAGGCTGAGGATGAAGGTAAAGCCGGCCAGCAGCCACGCCCACAGCAGAATGCTGCCTTCCAGCGCCCCCCACAGCCCGGTCACCTTGATCCAGGTGGGCGAGGCGCGCATGGAGTGTTCGGCCACGTAGCGCACGCTCATGTCGTCGCGCAGCAGGGCAAAGAGCAGCACCAGGGTGCCCAGCGACACCAGCGCAAACACCGCCCAGGTGGCGCGCCGGGCGGCTTCCACGGCGCGGGCGTCGCGGGTCACGCCGCCCAGTAGTGCCAGCCCCAGGCCCGCCAGACAGAACAGCAGCGCGCCCAGCAGGCTCAGCTGGCCCAGGGGGGCGGCGGCGCCCCCGTCAAAGGTGATCAGGTTCAGCACGGGCTTCTCCGGTCTTGTGGGGGGGCCGCCTCAGGGGGCAGTCTTGAGCATGTCCTTGAGTTCGGCCTGGGTTTTGGGCACGTTGTATTCCTCGGAGTGCTTGACCACCAGTTCCGAGGCGTGAAAGGTCTCGCCCTGAAACTGGCCGCGCACCACGACGCCCTGGTTTTCCTTGAACAGGTCGCTGACTGCTCCGGTGTACTGCACCGGAAAGCTGGCCCCGCCGTCCGACACCACGAAACGCAGGTTCAGGGTCTGCGGGTCGTACTTGGCGTTCCTCACCAGCCCGCCAATGCGGATAGGGCGGCCCTGCAACTCGGCGCGCTGCTGCTGGTACTCGGTGGGGGTGACAAAGTATTCCAGGCTCTGGTTCAGGTTGCCAAAAGCGATGGCGCCCACCAGGGCCGCCAGGGCGGCGACCCCCAGCACCGGGGGCCAGGGGTTGCGGCGGCGAACGCGGGCCCGGGGCAGCGGCGAAAGGGGCGCACTCAACGGGGCGCCTCCCGGTGGTCCTCGCCGCGCAGGGTACTCAGGCGCCGCCACAGCCACAGCAGGTAGCCGGCCAGCACCCCAAAAGAGGCCGCGTAGGTCACGATCACGTACCAGGCGTACTTATCCACGGGCCACCTCCATGCCAGCCAGGTCGTTCATCAGTTCGCGTTCCTCGCGCGCTTCCTGGCGGGCGGCCAGAATGCCGCGCAGCCGCAGCAGGTACACGTACAGCACCGTAAAAGCAAAGACCGAGAACAGCAGCGTGGGCAGGTAGACGGCTTCGGCCTTCCACTGAATCTTGCCCAGCAGGGTCAAAGTCTGGGTCTGGTGCACGCCGCGCCACCATTCCACGGCCATGTAGTTCACCGGCACGTACAGGGTGCCCACAATGCCCACCACCGCCGACACGCGCGCCCGCTTGTCCGGGTCGTCGATCAGGGAGCGGATCAGGAGGTAGCCGCCGTAGATCACGAGGCTCAGGGCGGTGGTGGTCAGGCGGGCGTCCCAGACCCAGTAGGTGCCCCAGGTGGGCTTGGCCCACAGCATCCCGCCCACGATGGTCGCCAGGGTAAACAGCACGCCAATCTCGGCGCTGGCCATCGCCAGGCGGTCCCAGTGGCGGCGGCGCTGCCACAGGTACAGCAGGCCAAACAGCCCGGTGCCGCCGTAGGCGAGGTAACTCAGCCACGCGGTGGGCACATGCACAAACATCAGCCGCACCAGCGAGCCCTGGTTGGCGTCCAGTGGCGCGCTGAGGCCCAGGCCCAGCACCGCCAGCACGCTGACCAGGGTGGCCGCGCCCAGCAGGGTCGTCGTGAGGTCTCGTTTCATATCGCTCCTCTATTGTGCCGCGCCGGGCGGAAAGATGACCGTGCGCGCCGCGTCAGTGTGGGCAGAATCGCGTGCTGGGTGGGGTGCAGGCAAGTGCGAGTGTCCCCACAGGCCGGGGCGCCTCCTGCCCTGGGCCCAAGGGGGTGCAGGGCAGCCAGCAGCCGAAGGGAAGTGCGGGCAACAGGAACCGGGACAGAGCCTCATTGCAGCGCCACACAACGCGAAACGAGGGCCGTAGCCCCCGTTCCGGTCTTGATTGGATTTACTGCTTGACGATCTTGTCCACCTCGGCCGCGCCGGTGTAGGTGGTGGGGGCGTTCAGGTAGCCCTTGAGCACCACTTTCCAGGCCCCGGCAGCGGGGTTGGGAATGCTGACCGCTTCGCCCGTGCTGGTGCCCTGGGCGCTGGAGCCCACCAGTTGGCCAGCGGGGTTGTAGACCTCCAGGTCCAGGTCGAAGGCGGGGTTGCCCCACTCGGTGCTGACGCGCAGCACGCTGCTGCCGGCGGGCACGTTCAGGGTGTGGGTGGCCTGGGCGTTCTGCACGCAGCCGGCGGTGGGGGCGCACACGGCCGTGCTCACGGTGCCGCTCCAGCCGGGCAGGGCGGTGGTCTGCACGGTGTAGCGCGTGGGGTTCAGGCGCACGGCCTCGCGGATAGAGGCGTTCGCGTCCACGTAGCCGTACCCTACTTCCCATTCCTCGCGCTGTTTCACGACCACCTGGTTGGGGTCCAGGCCATTGGTGGCCTGCGCCACGTAGTACATCTTGCGGCTGGTCTTCTTGAAGGTCGCCAGGATGCTGTCGAGGTTCATCTTGGGGTTGGCTTCCAGCATCAGGGCCACCACACCGCTGATGTGTGGGGTCGCCATGCTGGTGCCGCTGATGGTGCTGTAGCGGGGGTTGTCCACGTCGGGGGCGGTGGTGGCGGCCAGACCGGTCAGGGCGCGCGCCGCGCTGATCTTGACGCCGGGGGCCGTCACGTCCGGGTGCACCAGGGCGTCGCCCGCACGGCCACGGCTGGAGAAGCTGGCGAGGTAGCCCTGCTTGTCGCCGGCCGCCACGCTCATCACGCAGGGGCTGGCGGAGTAGGGGTTGAGGGTGTTGGCATCGGGCCCTTCGTTGCCAGCGGCGAACACGACCACCATGCCGGCCTCGTAAGCGCGCTTGGACGCGAGGCTGATGGGGTTGTACGGCGCGAACTCGCCGCTGCTGCCCCAGGAGTTGCTGATCACGCGGATGTTGTGGGTCTCGCGGATCTCGGGCTTCATCAGGTAGTCAAAGCCCTGCAGCGCGTACAGGATGCTCAGGCCGTCGCCCGCGCCCACGCCCACCAGGGTGGCGCCGGGGGCCACGCCGCGCCGCTCGCGTGTGCCCGCCGAGGCCGCGCCCGAGCCGCCGATGGTGCTGGCCACGTGCGTGCCGTGCCCGCTGCTGGTGTCGGTGTTGGGCAGGTCCAGGTACAGGTAGCCGCCCGCCGGGGTATCCGTGATGGGCCCCACCAGTTTCACGTTCTTGGCCACGTGGGCCAGGTCCGGGTGGGTGCCGTCCACGCCCGAGTCGATGATGCCCACGCCCACCCCGCGCCCGCTCAGGCCGTAGGTGTTGCGGGCCACATCGGCCCCGATGAACTTCACGCTTTCGGCCAGCTTGTAGCTCAGCGGCGCGTCCTGGTAGATGGACACGAGGCCGGGCAGGTTGGCCTGCAGCTGCGCCACCAGTTCCTGGGTCACCAGCGTCTTCAGGGCGATCATGGGCAGGTTCTCGAACGCGCCCAGGCCATTGCCGGGGTCCACGGGCAGCGTGGAGTCCATCCAGGTGATGGCGCGGCCCTTGCTGGTGTCGTCGGCGAAGGCCAGGATCAGGGTGCCCACCTGGCCGTAGCGCATGCTGCTGTCCACCTGCACGCTGCTGGGGCCAGTGGCGTACAGCGCCGAGCAGGCCGAGAGGGTGGTAGCGGTCGTGGCCTGGGCGCCCAGGGTGCGGCTGGACTGGGTGGCCACCGGGGCCGTGGCCGCGCCCTGAGGGGTGCTCTGCCCACAGGCGGAGAGAATGACCGTCAGACCCAGGATGGTGGTGGACACGTTCTTCATCGCAGACTCCTTAGAGGGGGGTAACGCAGGATGGCGGTGTTGAGTGCCCCTATTCCAGCAAGCGGTCCTCAAAAAAAACACAAAAAACTGTTCATGCCGGGGGTGGCTGGCGCGAGGCTCAAGTTTTGCTTAAGACGTTGGGCCGCTCTGGGCGCCCAAGCGTGACTTTTTCCACAGCGAAGGCCGTGCAGGGCGCGAGATGAGGTTGGTTTGAGGGTCAAGGGCAGGGGGGCGGCGGGCAGAGGGCTGACTCGCCCACCTAAGCCGCCGCGCTGGGCCACGCTTTTGAGCTGCCTGGGGCCCCCACCCTATACTGGGCAGATGCTCCCTCTGCCCAAGCGGCTGCTGGCGCGTCTGGATGCGGCGCCCGGGGGAATTGTGGCGCCTGTGGATGTGGGGGCGGCCCAGGCCGCGCTGGTGGCCTGGGCCGAGGGGGTGGGCCGCGCCGTTCTGCGGCAGGCACCCGGCCCAGCCGATGGCCCCTGGCTGTGGCTGCCCGCCCGCCGCCGCGATCTGGAACAACTGCCGCCCTCCTCGCCCGCGCCGCTGCTGCTGGCCGGCCACGACTTGCTGTACACCGCCGCCGAATGGCAGGCCGCCCTGCCGGGGCAAGGCGCAGAACAGGCCGCCGCCAGCTTTGCCGCTGCGGGGGGCTGGCCCGGGGCCCTGCCGCTGGCCCAGGCCTTTCCCGGCGATCCCCACGCGCACACGCACCCGCAGGCCCACATGCTGCTGGGGCCATTGCTACCGCCCCCTGACCTGCGCGCCAGCGCACGCACCCTGGCCGCCGCCACCTGGCTGACCCCAGGGGTGGCCGAGGCGCTGGGCGTGCCCCAGGCCGACTGGGCCGCCCTGCTGGACGGCGGCTGGCTGTGGCCCAGTGGGCCGGGCGCCGCCTTTCCGGTGACGCTGCGCCGCTTTCTGGCGCCCCTGCCTGTCCCTGAAGACGTGCGCCGCGCCGCCCAGGCCCTGCAGGAAGGCGGCCACACCACCCACGCCATGGACACCCTGGCGGAAGGCGGCGCCTGGGCCGAGTACCTGGACCTCCTGGCCTGGACCACCCGCAGCGCCCAGGGCGAGGCCACGCTGCGCGCCCGGCTGGGCGCCCTGCCGCCCGCGTGGCGCGAGTGCCCGCCCGCCGTGTATGTGGCCGGACTGCTGGCCCGCGCCGCCCACGACCTGGGGGACGCCCACCGCCTGTACACCCGCGCCCTGGAGGGGCTCCAGGGCAGCGCAGCGGGGTTGGTCCACAACGCCCGGGGCGTGGTGCGTGCCATGACCGGCGACGTGCCCGGCGCCCTGGATGACTTTGCCCAGGCCGCCACGTGGCCTGGGCTGACCGCTGGCGAAGCCAACCACAACCGGGGCACCCTGCTGGTGCAACAGGGCCGCCACGCCGAGGCCGAGCACAGCCTGAACGCAGCGGTGGCCGCCTTCCGCGCGGCGGGTGACCCAGGGCGCGAGGCCCGCAGCCTGGAAACGCTGGGCACCCTGCAGTTCGGGCGCGGCCTGCTGCGTGAGGCCCTAAGCCCCTACCGCGCGGCCCTAGCCCTGCTGCGGGACACCCACCCCACCGAGGCCGCGCTGGCGCTACTGAATCTGGCCGAATGCCACCTGCTGCTGGGCGAACTGGGCGAGGCCCACGCGCGGCTGCAGGAGGCCGCCGCCTTTCGCCACCTGCCCGGGGTGCGCGGCTGGGCCGGGCGCCTGCAGGCCCTGGTGGCGCTGCAGGGCGGCGACCCGGCCGGGGCCCTGGAGGTGCTGGGCCGCACCACCACCCAGGACCGCAGCCTGCAGGCCGAGGTGGCGCTCCTGCAGGCCCGCGCCCAGCGGGAGCAGGGCCAGCCAGAGGCCGCCCGCGCCGCGCTGGCCCACGCCCGCCCTCTGGGCCTGCGCGCCGACCTGGAAGCCGCGCTGCTGGGCGAAGCCCCGCTGGACGAGGTGATCGAAGCCGCCCGCGCCGAGGAAGCCCGGCTGGAACTGGCCGCCGCCCTGCTGGAACGCGGTACCCCCGACGATCTGCGCGAGGCCCTGGGCCTGATTCAGGCGCACGGCTACCTGCCGCTGCTGAACACCCGCGCCGCTGCCCCCCTGGCGGCCCTGGCCGGCGATGAGGCCACGCGCGCCCTGTTTCCGCTGCACCTGCAGGCGCTGGGGCCGCTGCGCCTGACCCACGCCGGGCGGCAGCTGGGCCTGGGCGACTTTCCCACCCGCAAAAGCGCGGCGCTGCTGGTGGCCCTGGCCCTGGCCGAGCACCCACAGCCGCGCGAGGTGCTGGCCGAGCGCTTCTGGCCCGGGGCCAAGAACCCGCTGGCCAGCCTGCAAACCGCTGTGTACCACCTGCGCAGCGTCTTTTCGGTGCCGCTGATTGCCAGCGAGCGCGGCCTGCTGTCGCTGCTGTTTCCGGTGCGCAGTGACCTCGCCGAGCTGCGGGGCGCCGTCAGCGCGCAGGACCACCACCGCCTGACCGAATTGCTGCGGCCCCTGACCGCTTCCCTGAATGTCCTGAGCGACCTGCCCACCGAACTGACCGAGGAGCGCACCCAGGCCGAGCGTGTGCTGCACGACGCCCTGCGCCTGCACGCCGAGGCCCAGCCCGAAGGCGACGTGCGCCGCCGCGACGCCCTGCGGGCCGCCGTGGCTGCCGATCCCTTTGACACCGCCAGCCGCGAGGACCTGATCGCGTGGCACGAGCGCCGGGGCGAAACGGCCCAGGCCGAGCAGGAGCGCGAGGCCCTGCGGGGGGTGCTGGCGGCGCTGGGCTAGCGTCTACCCTTCGGCGGCGGCTGGGAACAGCAGCGTGGCCAGAATGACAGTGCCCAGATCAAAGGCTGCCAGGAAGGTCAGCCACGTCCCCACCTCTGTGCTCCAGCCGCCCGAAAGCAGCAGGGATGTGGCCTTGACGGTGGCGATCACGGCCGGCACCAGAATCGGAAAAGCCAGCGCGGGCAGCAGCGCCTCGCGCGCGCGCAGATTCACGGTGATGCTGCCGTAGAAGGTGGTGCCGGCGGCAAAGCCAAGCACCCCCAGCACGGTCGTCAGCCCCAGGGCGGCCCAGGGGAGCGCGCCGCTCATGGGGGCCACTTGGCCGGGAAGCGTGGGTTTTTCCAGCGCCCCAAACAGCACCAGCCCCGTGGGCACGGTCAGGGCCGCCACCAGCAGCAGCGGCGGCAGCACGCCCAGCAGCTTGCCCAGATACAGCGCGCCGTGGGGCCCGGGGTAGGCCAGCAGCTGCTCCAGCGCGCCGGCCTCCTGCTCCTGGGCGAAGGCCCGCTGCGCGCCTACGGCGGCGGCCAGCGCCAGCGCGGTCCAGATCGCCCCGGCGGCCAGGGCCGCGCGCTGCCCCGGGGCCGCTCCACTGCCGCTGAGGGCCAGCCCCAGCACCAGCAGCACCAGCCCGGCGAAAAAGGCCGTGGACAGCAGGGTGTCGCGGGTGCGCCCGGCCACCCGCAGGTCCTTGGCCGCCACAGCGGCGGCCATGCGCGCGGCGCCCCGCAGGGCGCTCACAGCGGGCTTTCCTCGCGCAGCACGCCGCCGTGCAGCCGACACGCGCGGGGCGCCACCACGCGGGCCAGTGCCGGCTCGTGCGCCGCCACGATCAGGGTGACCCCCTGGGCGCGCAGGTCCCCCAGCAGCTCCTGCACCAGAGCGCGGCCGGCGTCGTCGAGGTTGGCAAAGGGTTCGTCCACCAGGGTCAGCGGGCGGGCCAGCAGGTGCGCGCGGGCCAGGGCCAGCCGCTTGCGCATCCCGGCCGACAAAAAGCGGGCCCGGCGCCCGGCCGCGCCTTCCAGGCCCACCCGCCGCAGGGCCGCCGCTGTGTCTCCCCGCTGCCCATGCATGCGCAGGGCAAAGGCGAGGTTCTCCTGGCTGGTCAGATCGGGGTACAGGCCGCCGTCCACCGGCATCAGGTGCACGTGGTCGCGCACGGCGCGGCTATCGCGCAGGTCGTAGCCGAACACCCGCCCCTCGCCCCGGGTGGGCCGCACCCCGGCCGACAGCAGGCGCAGCAGCGTGGTCTTGCCCGCACCGTTTTCCCCCAGCAAGGTCACGCCCTCTGCACTGGGGACGTCCAGATCGAGCCCGCGCAGAATGACCTCGCGCCCCAGCCGCAGCCACAGCCCGCGCAGTTGTAGGGCCGGCAAGGCGGTGGGAAGGCCTGGGTGCGCTGGCGCCGCACTTACAGTTTCAGCCACTCGGGCATCACCTCATAGAAGAAGGTGGCCAGACGGGTGAACTGCCCGGTCAGCATCAGAAGGCCCGAGGCCACCAGCAGCACGCCGCCCAGTTTCTCGAAGACCCCGGCGTAGCGGTTCAGGCGCCGCAGGTTCACCCGGTGCCATAGCAGTGCCGCCAGCAGAAAGGGCACGCTGAGGCCCAGGGTGTAGGCGGCCAGCAGCGCCACGCCGCTGCCCAGACTGGCGGTGCTGGCCGCCAGCCCCAGCACACTGCCCAGGGTGGGGCCCAGGCAGGGGCTCCAGCCAAATGCGAAGGCGGCGCCCAGGGCCACCGGGCCGTAACCCCCCGCGTTGGCCAGGGCGCGGGTATCGCGCATCAGGAAGGGCAGGCGAATAACCCCCAGCATCACCAGCCCGAAAAAGATAATCAGCACGGCCGAGACCTGGGCCAGCAGCGCCTTGTGCGGCGCAATCAGGGCGCCCAGGCTGCTGGCGGTGGCCCCCAACGCCATGAACACCAGCCCGAACCCCAGAATGAACCCGAGGGCGCGGCCCCACGGCGCGCGCTCGCCGCCCAGCGCCCCCAGGTAGCTGGGCACCAGCGGCAGCACACACGGGCTCAGGAACGAAACGAGGCCCGCCAGGAACGCCACGGCGAAGGTGGGGGAAGGCGTCATGGCGGGCAGTGTAGCGGCTTCCGGGCAGGCCGCCTGTCCCGCTGCCACTGCTGGAGCAGGCGGCGCGGGCTGGACACACGGCTGTCTTCTGCAACGCCCACCACCTGGAACGGAGCGGAGAGAGGAACTGAGCGCCGCTCTGGGCAGACCTTTCCACTCTTCCGAGAGCGGCGGGCCGTTTGCTGCTCAAAGGCGACCCCTCAATGGAGCGGGCCGCTCCTGCGCAGCCCAAACGCCATGTCTGGCTCAATCCAGCGAGCCAGTAAACGTGCCTTCCCAGGCATTCAGAATGCGCCCGTCCTGCACCAGCAGCACCGTGGGGTAGGCGCCCACCCGCAGTTTGCGCGCAAAGGCGGTGGCGGCCTCGCCCCGCCAGGGCTGAATCCCGGCTGGGGCGGGCGAGGCCACCGCCTCGGCATTCACCGCCCGCACCGGCAGGCCAGAGGCCAGCACCGCCTGCCACAGGTGTCCCAGGTCGCCGCAGTCGTGGCTGTAGACCACCACGACCTCGCGCTCGGCGGCGGTCCAGGGGTGGGCCGGCAGCGCCTCGCCCAACCGCACCCGGGCCTCGGCGGTGGACACGCCCAGGGTGAGCAGCAGGGTCAGCAGCGGCGCGCGGCGGGGTCGCATGGCGTTCATGATGCCAGAGGGCAGGGGCAGCCGGGATGACGCGGGGGTGAGAGGGGCTAGGGGCTCTGGGCCATGAGCCATGGGCTATGAGGGGTTTGGGCAGTGAAGGGCCGGATGAGCCCAAGGCGAAAGAGGCCGGCGCCCCTGTGGGAGGCGGGACGCCGGCTGAAAGAGCAGTGGTTTTAAAGAGCGTCTTTTATCTCGGGAACTTTGTCTCTGCTGTCATGAGCCTCACGGCCCAGAACTCATGGTGCCGTCTGTCCCCCCGGCACCGCCTGATTCCCAGGCGTCCGGGTGGCCTTCAGAGCGGCCGGGTCCGGCGTCTCGTCCTTGAGGGGCTGGGGCGCGGGGTCGGGGGCGTAGGCGGGCAGGGCCTCAATCTCCACGCGGCGCTGCACGATGTTCTCGGGCGGAGTGAACTCGGTGGCGAGGCGGTTGGTTACCCGGTCCAGGCTGACCAGCACCGTCTCCGGGTCCTCGCTGCGGGCATAGCCGGTTTCGCGGTACTGCACTGGTGGGGGCGCGTCTTCCTGCACGTCGGTGTTGGCGGCCCCCCGGAAGCTGGGGTCCAGCACCGCCAGTTTCACGCTTGGCAGGAACTGCGGGTCGGGGGCGTCCACGTACTGAATGCCGGGGGGTTCGCTGAACTGCCGCACCGCCTGCCCCTCGTGGGCCAGTTCCATCATGCGGCGCCAGATGGGCGCGGCCACATAGCCCGAGTAGTAATAAGTGGGCATGTCGCCGCCCTGCTGGCGCCCCACCCAGGCGGCGCCCGTATACAGCGGCGTGGTGCCCACGAACCACAGGTCCTTGGGGCCGTTACTGGTCCCGGTCTTGCCCGCCACTGGCCACTCGTCAAACTTGGCGCGGCCCGCCAGCCCGCCCTGAGGCTCGGTCAGGTCGTTGACCACGCCCCGGATCATGTCCAGGCCCAGCCACGCAATCTGCGGGGTCCACACCCGGGCCGGGCGCACCGGCTCGCTGCCCGCGTCGTACAGCACCTCGCCTCGGGCGGTGGTGACCCGCGTCAGGTAACGGGGCGCGCGGTACAGGCCGCCGTTCACGAAGGGCGCATAGGCCGCCGCCATCTTGACGGGGGTGGTTTCCACGGCGCCCAGCGCGGCGGCCAGCCCGGTGCCGTCGTTGGTCTGCAGCCCCAGCTGGCGCAGCTTGCCGAAGAAGGTCTGCAAGCCAATGCGGTCAGCGAGGCGCACCGTCACCAGGTTCAGCGAGCGGTCCAGCGCCTCGCGGATGGTCATGTCGCGGTAGGTGGTTGCCCCTTCAAAGTTCTGCGGCGCGTACACACCGTTCTTGCAGCCGGTGCAGGGGAAGGTGATGGGCCGGTCGGCCTCGCGGTGGGCCTGGGACAGGCCGGTGGACAGCGCCGTGGTGTACAGCAGCGGCTTGATGGTCGAGCCGATCTGGCGCTGGCCCTGCGCGGCGTTGTTCCAGTCGTCGGGCGGTTCGGTACCGCGCAACTTCTGCCCGATCATGCCCAGCACCTCGCCGGTGTAGGGGTTGATGATGGTGGCGCCCAGGGTGGCGCCAGGGGGCAGGTAGGTGGTTTCGCGGCTGGCGGTTTCCACGGCCGTCTGCACCTTGGGGTCCAGCGTGGTGTAGACGCGCAGGCCCCCCGAGCCGTACACCTTGTCGCGCCCAAACCGGCGCACGAGTTCGGCCTCCACCTGACGCACGAAGTGGGGCGCGCGGGTGGTGGTCACGGCCTTGAGTTCCTTCTGGGTGGGGTCCACGTTCTTGGCGCTCAGCACGTTGCCCTGGGCGTCGTAGGTGACCTTCCAGCCCTTGGGCTCCACCTTTTCGCGCCACGCGGCGTCCATCTGCGCCTGGGTGATCCAGCCGTCTTCCACCATGCGCGCCAGCAGGGTCTTCATGAGGGGCCGCACGGCCTGGTAGTTGGGGTAAAAACGGCCGGGGCTGGGCACCAGCACGGTCAGGTAGGCGCTCTGGGCCAGGGTCAGGGCTTTCGGGGTGGTGCCAAAGTAGGCCAGCGCCGCCGAGTGAATGCCGTACAGCTCCACCGGGCCGCCGTCGCCCCAGTAGATGGCGTTCAGGTAGTTCTGAAGAATTTCTTCCTTGGTAAAGGAGCGCTCCACCTGCACGCTGAGCATCCATTCCTTGAACTTGCGGTCCGGGCTGCGCGCCTGCTGGTATTCCTCCAGCAGTAGGGTGTTCTTGATCAGCTGGTTGGTGAGTGTGCTGCCGCCCTGCACATTGTCGCCGCGTGCCAGCCGCTGAAACTGCCGCCCAATCCCGTAAGGGTCCAGGCCGTAGTGTTCGAAAAAGCGCCGGTCCTCGTTGGAAATCAGGGCCGCCACCATGAACGGGCTGATCTCGTTGAGGTTGACAATCGTGCGGCTGATCGCCTGATCGCCCACCTTGGGAATCAGGGTCCCCAGCGGCGTGTTGTCGCGGGCATACACGCGGGTTTCGGCGCCCAGCGAGCGCGTCAGGTTGTCCAGTTCGCGGTAATCGGGCAGTTCGCGGCCCCACTTGACCGCGTAGGTGGCCGCCACGCCCACGCCCGCCACCAGGGCGGCGAGCAGCAGCGAGGTCAGAAACTTGAAAAAACGCAGGACGTAGATCACGCCCGGCTCCAGAAAAACGCAAGCATCAGCGGCGCCGGGCCTCAATCAGCTGGTTAACCCGGGTGCGCAGGTTCTTGCCGGACAGGGGCTTGTAAACAATGTCGTCGGCGCCCACCAGCTTGGCGTGGTCGCGCGTCTGGTCGTCGTCGAAGCCGGTCAGCAGCAGCACGGGGGTGTCGCGCAGCCGCTTGATGCGCTTGACCCGCGAGCAGATTTCAAAGCCGTCCATGTGCGGCATCTTCACGTCCAGCAGCATGGCGTCTGGCGTGTGGTCCCGAAGGTAATCCAGCGCCAGCTTGCCGTCCTGCACCGCCACAATTTCGTGCCCGTCCGCCGACAGAATGACCTCCAGCATGGTCCGGATGGCCGGTTCGTCGTCTGCGACGAGAATGGTATACGCCATGAAGCCCATGATAGTGCAGGCGCCGCCATCGCGGAGCGGGGCGCCCGGTGGGAGGACCCGGGGGCAGATGACTCATGGCAAAACGCGGAGCTTCCTGCGCCCGGCCATCCGCCATCTGCGCCCTGTCCCCTCGGTGCGTGCGCAGTCCCCTCAATCCGTGCGCAGCTCGTGGTGCACCCGGCAGCGGGCCTCGTAGCTTTCCTGGGCGCCCACCAGCACCACAGGGTCACTCAGGCGGGCGGGCTGGCCGCCGATCAGGCGCTGGGAGCGGGTGGCGGGGGCGCCGCACACCGTGCAGATGGCGGTCAGCTTCTCCACGCTTTCGGCGCGGGCCAGCAGGTCCGGCATGCAGCCAAAGGGCTCGGCGCGGAAATCCAGGTCCAGCCCCGCCAGAATCACCCGCACGCCTGCCGAGGCGAGGTCCAGGGCCAGTGGCACCACGTCCTCACCCAGAAACTGCACCTCGTCAATGCCCACCACATCGGGCAGCGGCGTTTCGCCAGGGTCCTGCAGGAGCGCGCCCTCGCCCGCCAGATGCGCGCGGATGTCGGCGGCGCCGCGCACCGCCACCGCCTGCACCTGCCGCCCCGCGTGGCTGGCCACCGCCGAGACGTGGTAGCGGTCATCAATGGCGGGCTTGAACACCTGCACGCTCTGCCGCGCGATCACGGCGCGCGTGACCCGGCGAATCAGCTCCTCGCTTTTGCCACTGAACATGGGCCCGACGATGACTTCCAGGTGACCGCCGTGGTAGGGGGACTTGAGCACGGGGGGGAGTATGGCATGGGGCGGGAAAGGGGTGATGGTAGAGGGGAGATGGAGAAAAGCAGATGGCACAGGGCAGGTGATCTGGCTGCTTTTGCTCATGGCCCAGAGCCCATGGCCCCACGCAACAAAAACACCCCGCCGGGGGGCGGGGGGCGAAGAGGCCGGGGGCCTTACTTCTTCTTGGTGCGGTAGCTGTCGCCGAAGCGCTTGTTGAACTTGTCCACGCGGCCTTCGGTGTCCACGAAGCGCTCTTCGCCGGTCCAGAAGGGGTGCACGCCGCTCCACACATCCACGTGAATCTCGGGCTTGGTGCTCAGGGTTTCCATCACGACCTGGCCCTGGTAGATGATCTTGCAAGGAACGGTTTTGGGGTGGATGTCTTTCTTCATGGGGTGCCTCCTCCGCCACGTCTGCGCCCTGGGGTATCACCGGGGCATGTGCGTAGCGGGCAACCCTGACAGTGTACACCATGCCCCCACGCCTGCACAGGGGAGGCAGGGGGCATGCGCACGCCCCCGCCGGAGCACCCCCACCACCGGGCCGTTTAAACTTGACTAATTCAGTCGGCTTAGTTCAGGATGCCGGGCGTGTTGAAGCCGCTGACCACCTTGACCCTGCTGCTGGCCGCCACCGCTGCGGCGCAGGCCCTGACCCTGATCCACGATGAAGGCAAGACCACCGTGCCCGCCAAGCCCCAGCGCGTGGTCGTGCTGGATGAGGAAGCCCTGGGCTGGCTGGCGGCACTGGGCGTGAGTGACCGGGTGGTGGGCCTGGGCAGCACCTACTTCACCCCCGACGATTTAAGCGGCGGCAAGATCAAGCCCGAGGTGCTGAAGCAGGGCTTTTACGGGCGCGTGAAGCTGAACAGCCCCGCCTACATCGGCTCGTGGACGGCGCCCAACCTGGAAACCATCACGGCGCTGAAGCCTGACCTGATTGTGCGCCTGACGTGGCAGGGCAACCAGAATTACGAGCAGCTGAGCCGGATTGCCCCTACCGTGGGCTACGCCGAGGCGGGCGCCGCGTTCTGGCAGCGTGGCCTGCGCGATCTGGCCAAGGTGTTTGGCAAGCAGGTGGAGGCCGAGCGGGTGATCAAACAGGTGGCCGACACCCACCGGGCCAATGCGCGCAAGCTGCTTGCGGCCGGGGTGTTCCGCAAGTACCCCAAGGTGGTCGTGGTGGCCCCCTTTGCGGGCGGCACCAACTGGCTGTACACCGACGTGCGCCTGGTGCCGGACCTGCGCGCCCTGGGCTTCAAAGACGGACTGCGCGGGGCCAAAATCACCCTGGGCGTGGGTTCGGCGATCAGTGATGAGGCGCTGCTGGGCCTGGACAAGCAGACGCTGGTGGTGCTGTTTCCCCCCGGCGGCAAGTACAACGGCGCCGAGGCCTTTCTGAACACCCCGGTGGGCCAGCGCCTGAAGGCCCAGAGCGTGGTGTATGTCCCCGAGGACTTCAGCCCCTACAGCGGCCCTCTGACCAGCCTGCGCCACAGCGCGGCCCTGACCAAGCTGATTCTGGAGAAGGTGAAGTGAGCCGGCCATGACCGCTGCCCCCCGCCTGCCCCTGTGCGCGGACGTATCGCGCGAACTGAACGAGGACCCCATCGGCACCGCGCCGCACTGGCAGGAAGTCACAGTGCTGGAACTGGACGTGCCCGTGTGGGGCCAGCTGCGCGACGTGGCGAACTGGACCCCCGAACAGCACACCCTCTTTGAGCGCCTGCGCGGTAAGGTGGAGGCCTCGGGGGCGGGGTTTGGCCTGCTGATGAGCGCGCCGCACACGCCAGGGGCGCCACTGCGGGTGCGTCACTACCGCCTGGGGCCCGGGGGCTATGCCCGGCGGGACTACGCCAGCGACCTGCCCCAGCGCGAGTGGGCCCGGGGCCTGCACGACACCTTGCTGGAGCCCGGCAACCTGCGGGGCTGGCAGGAAGAAGCCGTGCCAGACGGCCCCGATGTTCACGTCTGCACCCACGGCACGGTGGACGCCTCGTGTGGGCGCTACGGGGTGCCAGTGTTTCAGGGCCTGGGCGCGGCGGGGCTGCGGGCGTGGCGCACCGGGCACTTTGGTGGGCACCGCTTTGCCGCGACCGCCGTGGAGTTGCCGTCGGGGCTGATGTGGGCGCACCTGACCCCAGAGCTGGCCGTGCAGGTGGCCCGCCGGGCCGTGGCCCCTGCAGGGGTGGCCCGCCACCTGCGCGGCTTTGCCGGGCTGCCGCCGCTGGCCCAGGTCGTGGACCGCGAACTGTTCGTGCGCCACGGCTGGGCGTGGCTCAGCGCCGAGCGGCAGGCCACCGTGCAGCCGGGCGACGGGCAGGGCGAGGGCGACGAGGTGACCCTGACCTACACCTGGAGAGGGGAGAGCGGCGCCGTACGCGCCCGGGTGGCCCACGACCTGCTGCGGGTGCCCGGCTCCAGCCACAAGGCCGAGTGGTCCGAGGTCCGGCAGTACCAGGTGACGTGGTGCTGAACCCTGCGGCAGGCCGCGCTGCCGCGCCGCGCCGCGCCCAGCCCCTGTGGCTGGGCCTGGGGGCCGGCGCGCTGGTTCTGGCGCTGCTGGTTTCGCTGGCCTTTGGGGCCAGTGACCTGAGTGTGGCCCAGGTGCTGCGCCTGCTCCTGGCCCCCGACGACTCCACCGAGAGTCTGGTGGTGCATACCCTGCGCCTGCCGCGCACCGTGGTGGCAGCGCTGGCGGGGGCGGGCCTGGGCGTCTCGGGCCTGATGTTGCAGGCGGTCACCCGCAACCCCCTGGCCGACCCCGGCATTCTGGGCGTGGAGGCCGGCGGCGCCCTGGCGATTCTGGTGATGGTGGTGTTCTTTCCGGGTGCGCCTGCGTGGCTGTTCGTACCGGCCGCTTTTCTGGGCGGCGCTCTGACGGCCAGCGTGGCCTATAGCGTGGCGCGCAGCATTGGCGTCACGCCGCTGCGGCTGGCGCTGGCGGGGGTGGCCGTGGCGAGTCTGGTGGGGGCGGCGGCCCGGGTGATTCAGCTGCTGTGGGAGCAGCGGGCGCAGGGGGCACTGTTTGCGCTGTCCGGCAGCGTGGCAGGCCGCACCTGGGAACACGCCGCCCAGATCGCGCCGTGGGTGGCCCTGGGACTGGGGCTGAGCCTTGTGCTGAGCCCCAGGCTGAACCTGCTGGCCCTGGGCGACGATGTGGCGCGGGGCCTGGGCGCCCGCCTGGAGCGCGACTCGGCGGTGGTGACGGCGCTGGGCGTGCTGCTGGCCGCTGCCTCAGTGAGCGTGGTGGGCCCGGTGGGCTTCGTGGGGCTGATTGTGCCGCACGCGGCGCGCGCCCTGATGGGCCCCGACCACCGCCTCAGCCTGCCGCTGGCGGCCCTGCTGGGCGCGGCGTTTCTGGTCACCGCCGACACCGCCGCCCGGCTGGTGGACAAGCCCGCCGAAACCCCGGTGGGCCTGCTGGTGGCCGCTGCGGGCGCCCCCTTTTTCGTCCTGCTGGCCCGCCGCGTGGGCCGCAAAGCCTAGTCGTCCCTTTTTTCCTACGTCCCACCCCCCTTTTTTACGGAGCCTGCCCACATGAACAAACGTCTGCTGACCCTCTATCCCTTGACCCTGCTGGCCCTGGCGGCCACTGCCGCCGCCGTGACCGTTCGCCATGAGGGCGGCACCCTCACCCTGGGTGCGCCAGCGAAGCGCGTGGTGGCGCTGGAATACTCGTTTCTGGATACCCTGGTGGCCCTGGGCGTGAAGCCGGTGGGCGGCGCGCTGGGCACCCAGGGCGGTGACCGGGGCGCGCCTCCATACCTGGCCCCGCGCATGGCCGGCATCACGGCCACCGGCAGCCGGGCGCAGCCCAGCCTGGAAACCATGGCCGCCCTGCGCCCCGACCTGATCCTGGCCGACGCCTTCGTGCACAAGGCCACCCTGGCACCATTTGGCCGCCTTGCCCCCACCGCCGCCTTTCAGAGCCGCCGGGGCAGCATCGATGACCTGAACGCCCAGACCCTCCTGATCGGGCAACTGGTGGGCCGTGAAGCGGCGGCGAAGCGCCTGCTGGCGGATCAGGCCAGCCTGATGCAGAAGGCCCGCGCCTTTGCCAAGAAGGGAGCGCCTGCCTTCGTGGCGGCGGTGGCCACGCCGCAGGGCCTGACCGTGCACACCAACCAGAGTTTCGTGGGCAGCTTCCTGGAAGACCTGGGCCGCAAGAACCTGCTGCCGATCAAGGGGGACCAGACCCAGTACGAGATCTCGCTGGAGGGGCTGGTGGCGCTGCAGCCACAGACGCTGGTGCTGTTCACCGCCCCCGACGAAACCCCAATCACCGACACCTGGAAGAAAAACCCGCTGTGGCAGAAGCTGCCGGCTGTAGCGCGCGGGCGGGTGTACGTGTTTAACCGCGACAACTGGACGCGCGGCCGGGGCCCGCTGGCCCTGAAGCTGATGGTGGCCGAGGCCATTGAAAGCCGCCTGCTGCAAGACGCCGCGCCCACTGGCCGTTTCCGCTTCCCGTGACCCTGCCGCTTGGCCCAGAGCGCCGCTTCAGCGCCGCCCGCGCCCTGTGGCTGGGGGCCGGCCTGCTGGCCCTGACCCTGGCGCTGGCCGTGCTGGCGCTGGGGCTGGGTGCAGTCCGTACTCCGGCAGGCGACGTGCTGCGCGTGCTGCTGGGCGGCGGCGACGACCTGACCCGGCAGCTGGTGCTGGAACTGCGCGCCCCGCGCATTGCGGTGGCGCTGCTGGCGGGCGCCATGTTCGCGGCGTCTGGCGCCATGTTGCAGGGCGTGATTCGCAACCCCCTGGCCTCGCCGGACCTGATCGGGGTGGGGGCCGGGGCGGGGCTGGCGGCGACGGTGTTTTTGCTGGCGTGGCCCGGCGCCCCGGCGGGCGGGCTGCCCTGGGCGGCGCTGGCGGGCGCCTGGGGCGGCTTTGCGCTGGTGCTGGCGCTGGCCCGCGACTGGGCTGGGGCGCCGTCCGGTAGCCTGCATCCGGTGCGGCTGGCGCTGGTGGGGGTGGCGGTGGCCGCCGCCCTGGGCGCGGCGCAGCAACTGGTGCTGGTGCGCGCCCCGGACGGTCTGGGCTCGGCCCTGAGTTTCTTGACCGGGACCCTCTACGGCGCCGACACCCTGCGCGCCGCCCGCCTGCTGCCCTGGGCGTTGGCGCTGCTGCCTGCCGCGCTGCTGCTGGCCCGGCCCCTGGACCTGCTGAACCTGGGCGAGGACCTTGCCACCTCGCTGGGCACGCGCGTGAATGCCGCGCGGCTGCTGTGCTTAAGCGTGGCGGTGGCGCTGGCCGGCGCGGCCGTGACCGGCGCGGGCATCCTGGGCTTCGTGGGTCTGCTGGCTCCCCACCTTGCCCGCCTGCTGGTGGGCGCGCGCCACGCCCGCCTGCTCCCGGTGTCGATGCTGATCGGCGCGGCCCTGGTCCTGGCCGCCGATACCCTGGGCCGCGCCCTGCTGCCCCCCATCGAGGTGCCCGCCGGTATTTTCACCACCCTGGTCGGCGCGCCGTATTTTCTGTATCTGCTGCGAAAGGCGGGGTAAGTGGGGAGTGGGAAGTGGTGAGTGGAAAACTGCTCCGCCCCGAGTCTCCTTCTTCTCCGCTTGAACGGCATTCCCACCCTGCTTTTCCCGCCGCCTGCTCCCCGCACCCCGCCTCCCTTCTGTTCCCACTCCCCACTGACCACTCACCCCCCATGACCCATCCCCCCCTGTCCACCACCAACCTGCGCCTGGGCTACGGCCAGTCCGTCATCGTGCCGGACCTGAACCTGCGCCTGGCAGGCGGCAAGGTCACGTCCATCATTGGGCCCAACGGCTGCGGCAAAAGCACGCTGCTGCGCGCGCTGGCGCGGCTGCTGCCCGCTGGGGGCGGCCACATTGAGCTGTACGGGCAGGCGCTGCACGCCCTGCCCAGCCGCGAGGTCGCGCGGCGGCTGGCCATCCTGCCCCAGGGCCCCAGCGCCCCCGAAGGGCTCAGCGTGGAAGAACTCGTGTGGTTCGGCCGCCACCCGCACCAGGGCCGCTTTCCGGTGCGCCGCCCCGAAGACCGCGAGGCCGTGGCCTGGGCCCTGGACCAGACCGGCATGCGCATCTTCGGGGGCCGCCCCCTGGAAGCCCTGAGTGGCGGGCAGCGCCAGCGCGCCTGGATCGCCATGAGCCTCGCGCAGCAGACCGATATCCTGCTGCTGGACGAACCCACCACCTATCTGGACCCCTCGCACCAGCTGGAGGTGCTGCACCTCGCGCAGCGCCTGAACGCTGAGCAGGGCAAGACGGTGGTGATGGTGCTGCACGACCTCAATCAGGCGGCGCGTTACAGCCACGAACTGATCGCCATGAAGGGCGGCGAGGTTTACGCCCAGGGCCCGGCCGAAGCCGTGCTGACCCATGACCTGCTGCGCGACGTGTTTCACCTGCGCGGCCACATCATCCCGGACCCGGATACGGGCAAGCCGCACGTGATTCCGTACGCGCTGACGAGGTAAGAGGCTATGGGCCATGAGGCTTCTCCCCATGGCCCATAGCTCATAGCTCATGGCCCAGCGCCCTTCTGGCCGCTGCCAGGACGGCGGGCAACTGCTCCGTACACCGCCACGCCCGGTTCCAGCCCGGCCAGCTGTGGCCCAGGCGCAGGGGGGGCAGCAGGTCGGCGGGGACGGGCAGGCCCCGGGCGCCGGCAATGGCGCCGGTCACGCAGGCCACGGTGTCGCTGTCGTCGCCCAGGCGAGCGGCGGGTTCAATGCACGCCAGCCAGTCGCCCCGCTGTCCGTGGGCCAGGGCGGCTTCCAGGGTGTCGAGCACATAGCCACTTTGCGAGGTGAAGATGCCCTCTGCCCCCGAGCGCACGCGGGCGCGCACCGCCGCGCGGGCCTCACGGTCCCGCTCGCGCAGGGCCCGCCACGCCGCCTGGGTGTCCACGCCCAATAGGCCAGCGTCCACCAGCGCCGCGTGGGCGTCAAAGCGGTCCATCACAGCCAGCGCCGCGCGGGCGGCTTCGGCGTAGGGCTCGCCGCACTCCAGGGCCGCCAGAAACGCCGTGAAAAACACCGAGGCGTGAACGCAGCGCGGGTCGGCGTGCGTGAGGGCCGTGAGCACCGCCGCCTCGTGGGCCAGCGCCTCGCCCCGGACGCCCGCCAGCCACGGCGCGGCGATGCGCATCAGGCCGCCGTTGCCCGCCGCGTCAAAGCCGCTTTCGGCCCAGGCGCGCACCCCACCGTCTAAGCGGCCCAGGGCCAGCGCGCGGCGGGTCAGGCCACCTACATCCGGCGGCGCGGTGCCCAGCCAGTCGCGCAGCGCCGCCAGCACGCCCGCCGGCCCCTGCCCCCGCGCAAAGCCCAGCAGGGTGGCCACCACCATCTGGCTGTCATCGGTGGCCTCGCCGGGCGCAAAGCCAAACACGCTGCCCGGCTGGTAGGTGCGCAGCGTGGGGCCATAGTGCGCGGCAATGCTTTCTGGGGTTTTGAACTCGGTGGCCGCGCCCAGCGCGTCGGCGGCGCACAGGGACAGCAGGGCACGCAGGGGCAGGGCGGGGTCCGTCACGGGGCCGATCTTCGCACAGCAGCGGGCTGGGCCGTGGAGGACCTGCCGTTTGGCCCCTCAAGGCCAGCCGCCCCGCTGTCTCCGTCCGCCTTTCATTGCGTTCGCCCCAGCGCCAGTCTGGTCCTCCCCCTTCTCTGGCTCTGGGAGCGGCAGCCCCTGAATGCTGTGGTCAGCGCTGTTTTTTCCGGGAGACTCACCTTGTTCGCCCCAGCATCGCACCCGGTTGTATCCTGAGCGGCCTTGGGCTCGGCTCTGAGCCCCACTTCCCCCACAGGGGGCGTGCAGGGGCCCCCCGCTGTGCGGACTGGTGTACCCCCGGACGGGGGCACTACACTGAGGGGCATATGGTGCGAGGCGACCTGGCGGTCTTTCCCTTTCTGTCCGTGATGCAGATGTTCCTGACCAGCGGGCGGGCCGGGCGGCTCATCGTGGAGCACATTCGCGGCGGCCAGCTGTGGCTGGAGCGCGGCGAGATCGTGCACGCCGAGGCCGGGCGGCTGCGCGGCGAGCACGCCCTGCAGTGCATGGCCAGCCTGGACGGCGGCATCTTTACCTTCGAGGTGGGCCAGGAGCCCCCCAACCGCACCCTGGCCCTGCGCCGCGATATGGCCCTACGCCGCCTGCTGGACGATTCTGAAGGCTGGGCCGCGCTGTCGCGCACCTTCCCCGACTGGAACCAGCGTCTGCGCTTCAGTGCCAAGTGGAACGACGCCCAGCCGGTCACGCGCCCGCAGTTCCGGGTGCTGAATCTGGTGGGCGACAGCCAGAACATCCGCATGTTGCTGGAACGCTCGCCCGAGGCCCCGCGCGCCACCCTGGAAACCCTGCGCCCCTTCCTGTTGGCGGGCCTGATCGAACTGGGCTGACCCGCCTGGGCTGAGCCTCTGGGGCAAAAGGCCTTCCTTGGGGCGGTGGGGAAGGTGGGGGCCGATGCCGCCCCGAAGCGCCCCCAGCGCGCGCCGGGCCTTATGCGCTTATGAAGCCTCCGCACACTGCGCGCCCGCGTCAGGCATGATGGGCAGCAGCGGAGGACCCATGAGCGCTGTCACCTACCACGACACCCGAACCGAAACGCGCGAGGACTACGGCCGCGAGCATCAGGCGCGCCCGGCCCCGGCCATTCAGGCGCACCCCAGCTGGCGCGAACACGACCACTTTGAGCTGTGGGTCGAGTGGCAGCAGCGCGACTCGGCCGGGCGCTGGCATCCCCATCAGGCGGTCACGCACCGCACCTTCCGCACCCGCGAAGACACCCTGCTGCACGCCGAGCGCCTGATTGGCCGGGGGGACTTCCCCATGGAGGGCGGCAGCCCCGCCCCCGTAACCCTGCTGCGCAACCGCCGCGCGGCCCTGCTCTCGGCCTTCCGCGAGGCCGAGGGCGACGGCGTCACCCTGATCCGCGAGGTGCTGTTCCCGGTGGGCGAATATGCCCTGAGCCTGCGCGTGACCTGCGAGCGCCTTGCCAGCCCGGTGCGCGCCACCTTTTCCAGCGCCGCCAATCCCCTGCGCAGCCTCGCCGGGCAGCGCGTCAAGTTAACGGTTCTGATCGAGCATCCCTACGACGTGCTGGTGCGCGCCGAGGGCCCTCTGGACCTGGGCGAACGCGCCGCGCGGGTGGGCACCGAGGCCCAGACCTTCGCGCCCGGCGCCAGCGTGACCGGGGTGCCCTACCGCAGCGCCACCGTCACCGTGCCCCGGGGGCTGCTGAAAAAGCCCCTTCTGTACCGTTACGAACTGGCTGCCGAGGCCGCAGAGCGCGAAGGGGCGCCCAGCCGCCCGTAACCCCCTACCCGGCGTGGCGCTCCAGCCACGCCACCATGACCGGCCACACGGCCCGCGCGTCCGGGTGAAAGAAGCCCATGTGCCCCAGGCGCGGCAGGCCGTGGTCGGTGGGGTGCAGCGTCTGTCGCTGGGCATGCGGGGCCATTTTCTTGAACACGCGGATCATGTCCTCCACATTGGTGGGCACGGCAATCTCGTCGTCCGCTGCCCGCAGCCACAGGCTGGGGAGGTCAAGGGTGTCGTACTGGTGCGTGCGGACCTCGCGGCCAAAGCTCGTTTCGACATAGCCCCGGCCCAGGCACCAGCGCGCCCACTGCGCCCCCACGGCGCGCGGCAGCGGTCCGCCCATGCCCACGAGGTCCGTGCGGGCGTAGCCCACGGCGAGGGTGCTGGCCGGAATCAGCACCCGCATGAAGAACTGGGCCTTCAGGCGGTAGGGCGCGGGCATCTGGGCCAGCTGCCCCGACGACCCCGCCACCGCCAGCACCGAGGCGAGGCGCCCGGCACCCGGCATCAGGCCCACCAGTTGCCCGCCCGCGCTGTGGCCCACCAGCTGGGGCCGGGCTGCCGGAAACTGCCGTGTCAGTTCGTCCAGGGCGGCGGGCAGGTCCACCTCGCCCCAGCTCACCAGCGAGGCCGGGCAATCGCGCAGCGCACCGGTGAGCGACCCGCCAATGCCCTGAAAATCAAAGCTCAGCACCCCGTACCCCTGGCCCGCCAGATGCGCCGCGAACGCCCCGTAAAAGCCCCGCCGGATGCCGGTGGCGGGGGCCAGCAGCACCGACTTCTTCACCTGGGTAGGGGAGAGGCCGTCCGGGGTGTAGATGGTGGCAGCCAGCGTGTGGCCAGCGGAGGTGCGGAACGTGCAGGCCATGGGCGACATGCGTTACTTTAACTCGATTCAAAATTAAACCCAGTCAAAGCTATTTTGGTCGTGGGGGTCTTCTGGATAGGCCGATCCGACACACGCACTGTTCTGGCGCCTCCAACCTTGCGGGGGAGTCGCCGGGGAAGAATTTGGAAAGCGGCCAGCAGGGGTGGGGCCGGTCCCCCAGACCACCTTCCCTTCGTGGCCTGAGCGCCTCGCTTGAGAACTGTCTGGACCATTGGCCGAGGACAGGGGGCCTGAGCAGTGCACTGCCCGGACGTGTTCAGGGATTCCGGATCATCCGTGATGGCCCCTCCGCTTCGTTCCGGTGCTTCCATACCTCCCCGTCACCGTTTTTTCTGCTCTGCTGCGCCGCTCTGCGAGCCCCTCCGGTCGGGTTCATCAGGTCTTCCATCACTGATGAACCCGAATCCTTATCAGGGGAGGCCGATGGGCTATCCCTTCAGGCGTAGATCTCCTGCAACTCGCCCAGCGGCACCTCGCCCCGGTACAGGACATGGGGCACGTCCAGCCACAGGATCAGCGGGGCCTCTGGCGGCAACTGGCCCAGCCGGGACAGGGTTTCCAGGGGTGGTGAGGCCACCTGCTGCAGGTGTGCAGCGGTAAAGGGGAGTTCATCGGCCGGGTCGGGTTCGGGTTTGACACCGCCGGGCCAGGGCCGAACCAGCCGCACGCAGGCCCGCGTCGGGTCCAGTGCCCCGGCGGGCAGCGTCCAGAACCGCACTGGGGGCACCGCGCGCCCGGTGGCCCGCACGGCGTCCAGCAGCGGGCCTGGATGCACCGGCGAGAAGAACAGCACGTCCGGCCACTGGCAGCCCAGGCGGGCCACAGGTTCGGTCAGCAGGGCTTCCCGGCCCTGGTACTTGGCGACCTCGCGGGCATAGACGTCCGGGAAGGCAGCCTGCAGGCGGTTCAGGGGCAACAGGGCCTTGCCGCGCATGTCCCGCACGGCGCGGTGGTACAGGGTCAGGCCGGTCCAGTCGTCGGTGGGCATCTCGCCAGGGTGCCTGCACAAGGGGCGCGGCGCCTATGGGCCAGGCGGCGGATTGAAAACCGCCCCCGCCCCCGCGTACACTCCCGAACAGCAGTGACCGGGAGGAGTACCCGGAAGGTTGCGCCCACAGAGAGGTCTCGCCGCGACTGAGAGCGGGACTGGGAAGGCAGCCGGGGAAAGTCGCCCGCGAGCATGGAAGAAGAACGGCCCCCTGGCCTCTTGCGGGGCGCCCAGTAGACCTTCCCGGGTTGCGCCCGGCACAGCGCGCGCAGAGTGCCCTCCAGTCAGGGGGGAAGAGCGGTGGTACCACGGGACGCCTTTTCACGTCTCGTCCGCATCCGGCCCCCAGAGGTCGGCGGACGGGACGTTTTTTCGTTTCTGGAGGACCCAGCCATGAGCACAGCAACCCAAATGACGGGCCACGAACTGCCGCTGACTGAGGCCATTGCCCTGGCTGTGGACCGTGGCTGGCGGCAGCGGGTGCTGGCCTACATCACCCGCGCGGCCCACGAACTGCTGGTCTTTGAGCACCCGCCCCTGTACCCCGATGCCGGCATTCAGGTGCCTGCGGGTGGCGTGGACCCCGGCGAAACCCCCGCCGAGGCCGTGATCCGCGAAACCTTCGAGGAAACCGGGCTGCGCCTGCATTCGCCGGTTCACCTCGCCTCGTTCCACTGGACGCGCGGCGAAAGTTCGCAGGTCTGGCATTACCTCTGGCTGGCCGCGCCGCCCACCATGCCCGACGACTGGCCCCATCAGGTCACGGGCGGCGAGACCGACCAGGGCATGACCTTTCATTGCCGCTTCGTTCCCCAGAGCACCCACGGCCTCATTCCTGGCTTCGGCTATGAAGCCGCGCTCCCCCACCTTCAGCGCCTCATCCCTGCCCACTGACCCCTCTGCCCACTGACCTCGCCCCACTTCCCGCCCCAGGAGCCTCCCCATGACCGATCCCGCCCCCCAGTCCAGCGCGCCCCAGTCCACCCCCGAGAACGACGCCTCTACCCTGGCCAAGCAGTTTGATCCGCAGGCCGTGGAGCCGCAGTGGGCCGCCCGGTGGCGCACCGAGCCCTTCCGCGCCGACGCCACGAGTGGCAAAGAGCCGTTTACCATCGTGATTCCGCCGCCCAACGTGACGGGCAATCTGCACCTAGGCCACGCGCTGGACAACACCCTGATTGACACGCTGATCCGCTTCAAGCGCATGCAGGGCTTCGAGGCACTGTATCTGCCCGGCATGGACCACGCGGGCATTTCCACGCAGGTGGTCGTGGAGCGGCAACTGCGCGACCAGGGCACCTCGCGCCACGACCTGGGCCGCGAAGCGTTTCTGGAACGGGTCTGGGACTGGAAGGCCGAGTCCGGCGGCATGATCCTGAACCAGCTCTCGCGCCTGGGCGTCAGCGCCGACTGGACCCGCGAGCGGTTCACGATGGACGAGGGCCTCTCGCGCGCGGTCCGCCACCAGTTCGTCAAGCTGTACCATGACGGCTTCGCCTACCGGGGCGAGCGCATCGTGAACTGGGACCCGGCGGCGCAGACCACCCTGTCCGAACTGGAAATTGACCGCGAGGTCCGCAAGGGCAAGATGTCCACCCTGTCGTACAAGCTGCGCGACCCGGCGGCGGCGCCCAGCAACGGCGAGGCCGGCGAAATCCGCATTGCCACCGTGCGCCCGGAAACCATCTTTGCTGATCAGGCGATTGCCGTGCACCCGAATGACCCCCGCTTTGCCCACCTGATCGGCCAGGAGGCGCGCATTCCCCTGACCGACCGCTACGTGCCCATCATTGCCGATGAAGCCGTGGAGATGGAGTTTGGCGTGGGCGCCCTGAAAATCACCCCGGCTCACGACCCCACCGACTTTGAGATTGGCGAGCGGCATGGCCTCGCGCGCCCCAGCGTGATTGACCTGCACGGCAACCTGACAGGGGACCTCGTGCCCGCCGAGTTCCGGGGCCTGGAGCGCTTTGCTGCCCGCAAGGCCGTGGTGAAGGCGCTGACCGAATCCGGCGACCTGCTGGAAGAAAAGGACCACGACACCGCCATTGGTCTGTCCGAGCGCACCAAGGTGCCCGTCGAGCCCATCGTGAGCGAGCAGTGGTTTGTGAAGATGAAGCCCTTCGCCGATCAGGTCCTCGCGGGGCTGGACGCGGGCGAGATGCAGCTGGTGCCCGAGCGCTACGCCAAGGTGAACCGCGACTGGCTGGAAAACATCCGCGACTGGAACATCAGCCGCCAGTTGTGGTGGGGCCACCAGATTCCCGCGTGGTACGACGAGGACGGCAACATCTACGTGCCCGACCCCGAGAATCCCGATCTGGACTGCGACCAGGACCCCCGCTACCAGCACTTAGGGTTGCGCCGCGACCCCGACGTGTTCGACACGTGGTTTTCCAGCAACCTCTGGCCCTTTTCCACCCTGGGCTGGCCCGACACCGACCACGAGGACTTCCGCAAGTTCTACCCCACGCAGGTGCTGGTGACCGGCTACGACATCCTGTTCTTCTGGGTGGCCCGCATGCAGATGGCGGCCTACGGCCTGACCGGGCAGGCGCCCTTCCACACGGTGATGCTGCACGGCCTGTATCTGGACGCCAAGGGCCAGAAGATGTCCAAGAGCAAGGGCAACGGCATTGACCCCCTGGAACTGTTTGACGGGTACGGGGTGGACGCCTGCCGCTTTGCCTTCTCGTACCTGTCCACGGGTGGGCAGGACATCAAGCACGACCCCCGGCGCTTTGAGCAGGGCCGCAACTTTGCCAACAAGCTGTGGAATGCCGCGCGCTTTGCCCTGCTGCGCCTGGGCGAGGCCCTGCCCAACCTGCAGACCAGCGGCAGCGAGGCCGACGAAGCCCTGATCCGCTATGTGCAGAGCGCCCTGGACCCCCTGCCCGGCGAGCCAATGCGCAGCCGTGACGCCATTGCCGCCGTGCGGGCCCGCCCGGATCTGGGGCTGGCCGAACGCTGGATTCTCTCGCGCCTGAACGCCGTGACCGCCGAGGCCACCGCCCACCTGGATGCCTTTGACATCGGCGCGGCCATTCGCAGCCTGTACGCCTTTACCTGGGACGAATTCTGCGACTGGTACATCGAGGCGGCCAAGCCGGCGCTCTCGGAAGGCAAGCTGACCACCCTGGTCACGCTGAAGGCCACGCTGGAGCACATCCTGAAGCTGCTGCACCCCTTCATGCCCTTCATTACCAGCGAACTGTACGCGGGCCTGGGGCACCGCCGCCAGGTGGCGCTGCACTCCTGGCCCCACCCGGACGACGCCCTGCGTGACCCGGAGGCCGAAGGCGCCTTTGACGCCCTGCGCGCCGCTGTGGCCGCCGCCCGCAGCCTGAAGAGTGAGCTGGGCCTCGCGCCGCAGGACCGCCTGAACGTGGTGGTGGAAGGCGAGCGCGCCGCCACCGTGCACGACAACGCCCGCGTGGTCGAAAGCCTAGCGCGCGTGGCCCTGGTGCCCACGCTGGAGGGCCGCACCCTATCGCTAGTGGAACGCGGCGTGACGGTGCGCGCGCCGCTGGAAGGCACGGTGGACCTTGCCGACTGGCTGGGCAAACAGAAAAAACGTCTGGCTGAATTCGACAAGCAGATCAGGCAGGCGCAGGGCAAGCTGAGCAACGAGGGCTTTGTGGCCCGCGCCCCTGCCGAGGTGATTGAAGAAGAGAAGCGCCGCGTGACCGACTTCGGCGCCCAGAAAGAGCGCCTGGAGCAGGTGCTGGCGCAGTTTTAAACTATTTGATTATAACTTGATAATGCTTTCCTAGAACTCGAGCTACTGTCTGATGTAGCTCGAGTTCTTTGGATTTCAAATTACGCCTCTGAAACTCTGTCTCTGCGCTATAGGTGAAGGTCACAATACTATTGGTGCTATCTACATCTATTTGCGCAACTCTAAGGAAAGCGCGTAATTGCAGGCTGCTTAATCGCAATATTTCAGCTATTGGCGAGACTGTCTCAGGGAAGCTTATTCTAGAGATATCCTTCTTGATTTCTGAAATGTAGCTATAAAATATTTCGCTGTCTAACATTCTATTCTCAATAGTTTTGACATAGTCCATTATCTCATCTATTTTATTATCCGTTGTTTTAGGAGAGGGCCTTGTGATCATTGATGGCAGATCGTTGATCGCGCTGATAAGATTGGGCCATAGACTCTCAAAGATAGCCCTTAGTCTCGATTCAGGAAGTGGTCTCTCTGAGGAGATGTTAATTGAATCTAGTAAGCTGTATATATCTTCCTTGCCAAATGTCTTTGCGTGAAACTGGGACAGTGGGCCGCTCAGTTCTGATATTTTTAGTCCAAACAAGAGTGGCGCTAGTTTGGCTCGACCAATGGTATTGGATATGGCTCCCGCCTCAAAGTTGAGCCAGCTCGAGTTTTGGTTCTCCGGTGTTACGCAGATGATGCCGAATTGGGCCTGAAGTAGATTTTGCTCAATTTCCGCAGACCACCGCTCTCCACCTTTCAGCTCTGCGTCGGACATCCAGGGATCTGCCGATTGTACAACGCTGGGCAGCCAATCCCACAATATGCGCGCAACCTCCTTAGATTTTTCCCCTGACCAACTAATGAATATCTTCACTTCGGCTCCTCCCCTAATCGCGTTCGCGTTGCACGCTTGAAGATCCAGACCTCTAAATACAATCTACTCTCTAAAAGAGACTTGTTCGCAACCCCCGGTAGGATCATTGGTTAAGATTATGATTAGCAGATTTTTCTACCTATTATGACTTGGCTCAAAACGCTGCGTGAAGACCGTGGCAAAACTGAAACCCGTCACCTACCAGAACCACACGCTGCTGACCCGGAAGCCTATACCGCCCACTAGTTTGCGTATGCTGGCCCCCATGCCCCCCGCCACCCTGAGCGTGCTGGCCGAGTGGCTGCAGCGGCACTTGGACGAGTCCCAGCCCCTCAAGCGCCCCGGCCCGGAGGCAGTGACCCGGCTGGCCCTGGCGCTGGAGCCGGCTGATCTTCCTGTTCGTCTGGCCGCCGACGCCCTGTTCCTGCACCGTTCGCGCGGGGTGGGGGAGGGCTGGTCGGGCCTGGGTGTGCTGGGTGCCCACGACGGCTTTGACCTGCATCTGACCACCGGGCCGAACCGAGTGCTGGCCGCGCGCCTGGGCTGGACGGACGGGCGCCTCCTGACCTGGGCCGGCCAACCTGCCGGTCTGCTGGCCACGGCGCCCCAGACCACCTGGGCGGACCTGCGCGCCGCCCTGCACGCCGAACTGGGCGGCGAGGACGCCTCGTTTCCCCCAGCGCGGGCCGGGGCAGCGCCGCTGCGCGTGGCCCTGATGAACCGCCTGAATCCACAGACGGTGGCGCTGGTGGCGGGGGCCGGCGCGCAGGTGTATCTGACCGGGCAGGTGCGGCCCTCGGCCGTGCCCGCTCTGCAGGCGGCGGGCCTGGGCCTTGTGGCGCTGGGCCACGCCCGCACCGAACGGTGGGGCCTGCGCGAACTGGCCCGAGAGCTGCGCACGGCCTTTCCGGGCCTGCAGACCACCGTGTCCCCTGGCCCTCCCGGCGCACCAGAACTGTAGCTTCACCTGCAATGCGGCGCTGAGTGTACAGTGAGTCATGTTCGATCAGCGCAAGCGTGCCGCCCCCAAGCCGGGTCAGGCGCCGCCCCCCGGGCCGTCATCCCCCGAACAGACGAAGCTGCCCCCGGCGCGGGCCCCGCAGGTGGGGGCGCAGGCCCGCCGGGTGCCGGCCCCGGCCCGGCCCACGCCGGACCTCGCTGGGCACACCCAGGCGTTCGCGGCGGCGCAGCGGCAGGCCACGCAGGCGCTTAAGCCGCCAGCGCTGCCCAAAGGGCCGGCGCCCCTGGTCGTCCCCAAACCGACCCCTGTCGCGGCGGTCCCTCAGGCCCAGCCCGCGCCCTTGCCCAGCGCCCCACTGAATATCGCCGCGCCCCAGCCGCTCCCGGCCAAGACCACGGGCCCCGCCAGGGTGCAGTTCGCCGCGCCCAAATTGGACAAGGCCCAGCTGCGGGCGGCCGGGGTGTCGCACACCGCCGCCATGAAAAAGCTGGCCGCCCGCCGCAAGGCCGCCAGCGCCCTGGCCACCGCCTTCGTGAAGCGTGGCCGCGCCCAGGTGGCTGGGGTTCAGCGCCACGCGGGCAGCGCCCAGAAGCAGGTGCGTGCCCAGGCCACGCGCGCCGCCGCCCGGGTGTCTGGGGCCGCTGCCGCGCAGCAGGCGGCGGTGCGCCGTGGGATTGGCGCCCAGAAAGCCCGCGCCCGCGCCCGCTCGGCGCTGTCCACGGCCCAGCTGGGCGCGCGCAAGGCCGCCGCCCTGGCCGCCCTGCCCGCAGCGACCCAGGCCGCCAAAACAGTGCTGCAGGCCGAGCACACCCGCGCCCTGCAGGGGGCACGCACCGCCGCCGAGACCCAGAAGGGTGCCGTGCGTGCCGAATACGAGCGCCTGAAGCCTGACTACGCCCAGGCGGGCAGCGAAGTGGGCGAACAGGCCCGCGCCCGCGCCGAGGAGCAGGCCCGCGCCTATGAGGCGAATGTGACCGGCCAGGATGACAGTCTGCTGGACGGCCCCCTGACCGACAACAAGTGGAAGGCCCGTGCGGGGGCGGCGCGGGAGGTGGGCGCCGCCTACGCGCCCGGCTTCCGCGAACAGGCCGAGAATGAGGCCCAGAAACTCACCGCCCCGGGCGGCGGCCTCGACAAAGACCTGAACAACATTGACCTAGCCCTGAAAGACACGGAAAAGCTCCTGAAACAGCACCTCGACGCCGCCGAGCGCCGCCTCAGCGCCCGTGAGCGGCAGGCCCGGCAGCAGGCCCTGAGCGCGTACAGCAGCCTGCAGGCCGCCCTGCGCGCCCAGCTGGCCGGCACCCTGAGCAGTCTGGACGCCACCCAGGGTGCTCAGATCGCCGCCATTGCCACCCAGGCGCAGGCGCAGCGCGCGGCGCTGGGGCAGCAGGCCACCGGGGCCAGCGCCGCCCTGGGGCGCAGCGTGGCGGCGCTGGCCGGGCAACTGGAGGGCCAACTGGGCACGTTTGGGCAACAGGTGGGCCACCTGCAGCCGCCGGACCCCGCCGCCCTGAAACAGACGCTGGCCCAGGCGCAGAGCGGGATCACGGCCGGGGTGCGCCGCGCGCAGCTCAGCTTTACCCAGGGCACGGCCCGCATCACCGCCGGGCTCAGCCAGGGGGCCGACCAGACGGCGCGCACGCTGGCGGGCACCGCGCAGGCGGGCCTGAAGCAGGGGGCGGCTCAGGCAGGCGGCTTTGACCGCTCGGCGCAGGCGGTGGTCTCGCAGGCCCTCTCCTTGTTTCAGGGGCTGACCAGGGCACACACGCAGGGCAGCCAGCAGGACTCGAAAAGCACGGCCAAAACCATACAGTCGCTGGAGCAGGGCCTGGAAAAGCTGTACGCCAAGGCCCTGAAGGGCCTGCCCGAGGAGCTGCGCGCCACCCTGCCGCCGCTGCGCGAGGGCCTGCGCGGCAACTTTCCCAAAGAGGACGAGGCGATTCGCACGAACGCCGAAAAAGCCGCCGCTCAGGTGCAGCCGCGCTGGAAAGGCTGGGTCAAGATTGCCCTGATGATCGCCGTGATCATCGTGGTGGCCGTGGTGGCGGGCCCCGCCGTGATCGGCGCGGTGGGGGCGATGGCCGGGGCCCTGGGCGCCGGAGCTGCCGCTGGGGCCATTGGCGCCGTGGTGGGCGGCGCGCTGGTGGGGGCTGCCAGCGGCGCCGTGATTCAGATGGGCAACAACGCCATTGACAATATTGGCGTGGAGGCCAAGTTCCAGAAAAGCCTCTTTGACGGCGTGGGCAAGGCCGCCCTGATCGGCGCGGTGGGCGGGGCCCTGGGCGGCGCCGGCGGCCTGATTGCGGGCAAGCTGAGCACGGCGGGCCTGCTGGGCAGCGGCCTGACCCAGAAGGCCGGCACGTTCGCTGTGGGCACCACTTTCGACCTGGGCGGCAACGTGCTGGGCGACCTGATGAACGGGGCCTCGCTGGGTGACGCCCTGAAGAACCTCTCCAACCCCGAAACCCTGATGATGATGGCCATTGGCACCGGCGTGGGCGCGGCCACTACCCGCCTGCCGGGCCGCGCGGGTGGGCTGCAGACGCGGGCGCACGCGGCGGGCGAACACTTCGGCGCGAATCTGGGCGACCGGGTGAACAATGTCACCGGCAACCGGCACGGCGTGGTGCCTACGGAGGTGAATGCGGCGCTGGCAGGGCACGACACCCCGGGGCGTATTTCCGGCCACACCCAGGGCCAGACGAAGCTGGAACTGTCACCGACTGCGGCGCCGCGCGACGCGGCGCTCCACGATCAGTACGCGCGGCAGGTGCGGCAGGAAAACAGCCCGGTTAGCCGCATGACCGACCGGGTCAAGGCTCTGTTCGGCGCAGAGGCTGATCTTCGCCCTGGCACGCGGCGCTGGGAACTGGGCACCGAGGCGGCCAAGCATCAGGATATGGCGAACTGGCGCTTTCAGGAGGCGGACGCGTTGCCGGCAAACTCGCCGCGCCGGCAGCAACTGCTGCAAGAAGCCCATGATCTTCAGCGGCTGTCCCAGGATTATCAACAGGCCGCCCAGCGCGCCGACGGGCGCACCATCGTGGACGACAGCCTGATTGAAGGGCGCAAGAAGCTCTACACCAACCACGATGAGGTCGAAGCGCTACTGGGCAAGCCCTTTGACGCCTCTGCGCTGCCCGACCGCTACGTGACCTTTGAGGTGGAGGGCGGGCGCAAGGTGGTGGGGCGCCTGAACACGGACGGCACGTTCGATATGAAGTCCGCGATTCTGCTGGTTCGCCCGGACGGCACCGTGCAGGTCAATCCCACCAACCGCATCACGTACGATTACATCCAGAAGTACCAATTGGACCCCGGCGCGCGCCCGGACATTGATTTTGGCCGCGACGGCCACACCCTGCACCACCTGATTCCCGATAAGGTCAGTACCTCTGATCCTCTCTGTGTCAAGGCGATGGAGCTGATTGGGTATAGCCCGGACCGCATGACCAACTACCATGAAATGCCGATGGAGAAACTGTACCGGTTGCTCGACGGCCAGGAAGTCGGTCACTGGTCACACCACGCCGACTATGACGCAACGGTAGTGCGCCCCGCCCTCAAAAACTCTCAACAGACCCTGGAAGCCGATTTCGGGCCGATGTCCACCTGGAATTCAGGTCATCCCCGGTTGGCCGAGTTGCAGGCCGCGCTCCGCTTCGAGCTTCAGGCCGTTGAGGCCACGCTGAAGCAGCGGATTCTCGATGGCAAGGTGCCCATGACGTCTGAGACAACGAGTGGTGGCAAGGGACGAATAAAATGAGTGAGCAGGTCTATATCATCGAAAATCGGTCAAGCGGAGTGTGGACGGATATGGAAATCCCGGGTGACATCACCTTGACTTCGGACTTCACCTTTGACTCAAGGGCTTACGATTTAGGCGAGTCTCTTGGGGCAGTGCGTTTTCAATTCGAAGTCTGGAATGAAAAAATCTGCGAGCTTGACTGGCTGCGAACCACCAACATCTCACTGCTTGTGGTCTCCGAAAAATTCTATGAAGTGGCTCGCTCACTCTCGAATGTGCAATTACAAACTTACCCGGTCGAGTTCTACGAAGACGGCGAGAGATTTCACACACCAACACCGTATTATGTCCTTCAGCTGGGAAAGCCGCATGATTACTTTGACCGAGAAGGATCTCAATTTGAAACCAGACTGAATTACAAAGGAGAGGAAGTCATCAGCCATATCGAGCGCTACGAGTTGAGGTTGCCGCAGGATGTGCCGCCATTGTTTCGCTTAGCCATTTCGCCGTGGCATCCAACATTCGCTTCCCAGGGTTTTCTGGATGAAGCCCGGCGTCAGAAGTTAACCAATATCGGTTATATGGACGTGGCCTCTTTTTCGCCAACTAACCAGCTTCGGCCTTTGTAGGCTGCCGCTGTTCAGACAGCATTTGGACACTACGTGCAGCGCTTCCTGGGTGACGATGTGGCCCAGGCGGGTGCCCAGCGCTGGGCACCCGAAGCCCGGAAACACGGCGATATAGCCGCGTGGCGCGGACAGCAGGGCCGAAGCATGATCCCATTGCGCGCTTGGCCTGCAGGAAGCCGACGACCAGAACCGTTCCAAGGGCGCACCCCAGGACCGCGCCGCTGGCCAGATTAACCACAGCGACTTGCCCTGTCTGACAGCCGACGAATACAACGCTTTCCGCTGGCTAATTTAAATACCACGAGGTAAGTGATATGGCTCACGCTGTGGCTGAAGATTACGTTTTCGAGACCTTAGAAGAAGACATCGTCTGGTACCGTCAGTCGGTTCACGAGTCCCTGGCGGGCGTAGAGAGGCAAGGGCATGACCTCAACTGGTTGGCGACAAAGGCTTATACGTTGGCCGCCCTGCTGGTGCTCGCTGGACGCGCGTCGGACTCCGAATGCGGTGACATGATGTGGTTGGCCGGAAACGCCGAAGCATATGCGCTTTATCTCGCGCTGTTTCCCAAAGGTGCAAAAGAGCTAGAAGTCCTGATTCCCAAGCCTCCTGGCGACGTAATGAGCATTGGGCGCACGACTACCGGCCCCACCAGTTCTTCCTCGCCAGGTCACTGGTTCAAAGCGTTTTACCTCACCCTGCTTTGGGAAGAGCCGTTCCTCAAGGAGGAAGTCCTCATGCGGTCTTTTGCCTCCACTTTTGCGGCGTCCTCAACCAAAGCGCCTGCTTACCGCACCCTCCAGGTGGAAGCCGCGCAGGCTATGTACACCCGCGCGCCGGACGCGATGACCAAAATCCTGGCCGCTTTTGACGCCATGCAGACGCCGGGTCTGGACCCTGAAGACCATGCCTTTTCCGTTGAAGTCGCCCAGTGCGAAGCTGGCATGATGGCCCGCCTCGTGTCCGGCGATGAGGCCGGGTTCAACGATGAAGTCCGTCTGGCGCTGGAGCGGCATGTCAAGTACTACCGCCAGGACGAGGAATTCCGAAATAAACCCGTGGCCTGGGTGTGCCTGCCTGCCCTTGGGTTGTCCGCGTTGGCCCAGCGGCGCGGCCTGAAGGTCTCGGTGCAGTCGCCGCTGTTGCCCCTGGAACTAATTTCGAATTGAGGGATGAGGCGAGACCTCCAGACGCTCTGGCGCTGGCTGGTCTTCACCGCTGAGGTCTTGTGTCCAACAACCAGCGGCTCAGGAAATCGGCAAGTCTTCACCCCACACCATAGCTCCCCTCGAACTTATTCCTAAACATCTGAGCAGATATTCAGGTAAAGTGGGGTCATGAGCCGCGCTGCGTCTGCTGCCGTGCCCCCCACTGCGCTGGATTACCACGTAGAGGGCATGGACTGTCCTAACTGTGTGCGCAAGATTGAAGGGGCCCTGGCCCGCCTGCCGGGGGCCGCCCAGGCGCAGACCAACCTCACGCGCCAGTCCCTCACCCTGACGCTGGACGAAACGCAGACCCCACGCGCCACGCTGGAAAAAACCCTGCACGACCTGGGCCATCCCCTGCGGCTGCGCGAGGACCGGGCCCAGCGGCCCCACGAGCACGAGGTGGCGCCGTGGCACGCCACCCGGCAGGGCCGCCTCGTGCTGCTCAGCGGCGGCCTGCTGGCCCTGGCCTTCCTGTTCGGCAGGCTGGAACCGGCGCTGGCGGTGTGGGGTTATGCCGCCGCCACGCTGCTGGGCACATGGCCCCTGGCCCTCAAGGCCCTGGCGGCGGCGCGGGCGGGCGATCCGTTCAGCATCAACACGCTGGTGACGCTGGCCGCTGCCGGCGCCCTGGTGATTGGCGAGGCGGCCGAGGCGGCGGTGGTGGTGTTCTTCTTCGCGGTGGGCGAGCTGCTCGAAGGCGTGGCGGTGGGCCGGGCCCGTAGCGGCATCCAGACCCTGACCCGCCTGACGCCCAAAACGGCGCGCATGCTGCAGGGGGGCCGGGTGGCCGAGGTGCCGGTGGACATGCTAAAGGTGGGCGACCAGTTGCAGATCAGGCCCGGTGACCGCGTGCCCGCCGACGGCACCATCACGGCGGGCCACAGCCACCTTGACGATTCGCCCGTGACTGGCGAGAGCGTGCCCGTGAGCAAGGGCGTAGGCGAGCGCGTGTACGCCGGCTCCATCAACACCGACGGCGTGCTGACCGTTCAGGTGGACCGCGAGGCCCACGACAACACCCTGGCGCGGATCATCCACCTGATCGAGCAGGCCGAAGCCAGCAAGGCGCCCATCAGCCGCTTTATTGACCGCTTCAGCCGGGTGTACACGCCCCTTGTGGTGCTGGCGGCGGCCCTGACGGCCCTGGTGCCGATGGGGCTGGCCGGGCAATACCTGCCAGAGGCGCTGTACCGGGGGGTGGCGCTGCTGCTCATCGGCTGCCCCTGCGCGCTGGTGCTCAGCGTGCCGGCCGCGATCACCAGTGGCCTGTCGGCGGGGGCCCGGCACGGCCTGCTGGTCAAGGGTGGCGCGCCTCTGGAAGCCATCGGCGGCGCCCGGGTGGTGGCGTTCGACAAGACCGGCACCCTTACGCAGGGGCACCCACGTGTCACGGACATTGTGCCGCTGACGGGGATGCCCGAAGAGGCGGTGTTGCGACTGGCGGCGGCGGTGGAGGCTGGGTCCAGCCATCCGCTGGCCCGGGCGATCACCGAACGCGCGGCGGCCCTGACCCTTCCGGCAGCCACCGGGGCCCGCGCCCTGGCGGGCCGCGCGGTGACCGCCACGGTGGACGGCCAGGCCTACGCGGTGGGCTCGCCCCGCTTTGCCGGGGAGACGGTGGGCCTGCCGGCCGCTGTGCAAACCCAGCTGCAGGTGCTGGAAGAGGCCGGCAAGACCGTGGTGGTGCTGACCGGCGGGGCGGGTCCACTGGCCCTGATCGCCCTGCGCGACGAACCCCGCCCCGATGCCCGCGCAGCGGTGGCGCAGCTGCGGGCGCTGGGGGTGCAGCCGGTCATGCTGACGGGCGACAACGCCCGCACCGGCCGGGCCATTGCCCGGGCTCTGGGCCTGGAGGTGCACGCCGAACTGCTTCCTCAGGACAAGCTGCGCCTCGTCGAAGAGCTAAAGCGCACCGGCCGCGTGGTGATGGTGGGCGACGGCATCAACGACGCCCCGGCCCTGGCCGCCAGCGATGTGGGCGTGGCGATGGGCGGCGGCACCGATGTGGCCCTGGAAACGGCCCACGCGGCGCTGCTGCACCCCCGGCTGGGCGGCGTGCCCGATCTGGTGCGGCTGTCCCGGGCCACCATGACCAACATCAAGCAGAATGTGGCCTTTGCCGTGGGCCTGAAGCTGGTGTTTCTGGTCACCACCCTGCTGGGTCTGACAGGACTGTGGCCCGCCATTCTCAGCGACACCGGGGCCACGGCGCTGGTGACCGCCAACGCCCTGCGGCTGCTGCGCTTCCGGCCAGGGGGGGCGGCATGACTGGGCCAGTTCGTGACACCTGCGACGCCTGTACCCACCCCGCCGCCGTGGCCCGCGCGCGGCAGGCAGTCCCCGACGACGCCTGCGTGGAGGACGCCAGCGCTCTGCTTAAGGCGGTGGCTGACCCCACGCGGCTGCGCCTGCTCTCGGCCCTGGCCGCCGAGGAACTGTGCGTGCATGATCTGGCGCTGGTGGTGGGGGCCAGCGAATCGGCCACCAGTCACCAGTTGCGCCTGCTGCGCGCCCACCGGCTGGTGGCGCCCCGCAAGGTGGGCCGCACGGTGTACTACCGCCTGGCCGACCAGCACGTGACCCTGCTGCTGCGCAACGCCCTGGACCACGCCCGCGAACGCTAGGAACGGGTGCGAGAGGGCCGTGCTGATCAGGCGCGGCCCTGCTGTTCCGGCTCGCTAAAGGTTGTCAAGCACAAAGCTGCGCGGTGTCGGAGACGGGTGGGCCCCTCTCCAGCCAAAAGGCAGAGATTCGGCCCAAGATGCTCAAAACAGACGACGCCGAGCGAACTTGCTCGGCGTCGTTGTCCTTTGCCTGTTTTGCCCTCCTACCTACCCTGTGCGGCTCCATGCGGCAGCCTGCACCAGGGCAGCGGCGGCGGCGTCTACCTCGGCTGGGGTGGTGGCGGCCCCAAAGCTAAAGCGCACCGAGGCGCGGGCGTCGGCTTCACTCAGGCCGGTCGCAATCAGCACGTGACTGGGCTGCATGGTACCCGCACTGCACGCGCTGCCCGCGCTGGCGCACACGCCCAGCATGTCCAGATTCATCAGCAGGGCCTCGCCGTCAGCGCCGGGCAGGGTCACGCTGACCACCTTGGGGCTGCCGTCCGGGGGATGGTTCATCCGCAGCCCCGGGATGGGGGTAATGGCATCCAGAAAGCGCGTGCGCAGGGCCAGCAGGTGGGCGTGGGTGGCGGCGCGCGCCTCCTCAGCCTCTGTCAGCGCCACACCCGCCGCGTACACCCCGGCCGTGTCCTGGGTGCCGGGGCGCAGGCCCCCTTCCTGGCCGCCGCCCAGGGTGACGGGCGGCAGCACCGTGCCCCGGCGCACGTACAGAAAGCCCACGCCCCGGGGCCCGCCCCACTTGTGCGCGCTAAAGGTGGCAAACGTGACCCCCCAGCCCAGCAGGTCCAGCGGCAGCACACCGGGGGCCTGCACCGCGTCGGTGTGGTACGGCACGCCGCGCGCCGCTGCCGCAGTCGCCAGCGCCGCCGTGTCCTGCACGGTGCCCAGTTCGTTGTTGGCGTGGTGAATGGACACCAGCGCGGTGTCGTCCCGGAGGGCGCCGGCCAATTCGGCGGGATCGTAGCGGCCAAAGCGGTCTGGGGTCAGCCACGTCACCGCCCAGCCCTGCGCCGCCAGGGCCCGCGCCGGGGCCAGCACCGCCGAGTGCTCGGTAGGCGTGGTGATCAGGTGACCGGGGCGCCCGCGTGCGTCCTGCCACGCACGCGCTACCCCGAACAGCACGTGGTTATCGCCTTCAGTGCCGCCGCTGTTGGCACTCAGGGTGCGCGGGTCCACGCCCAGGGCGGCGGCCACGCGGGCGCGCCCCTCTTCCAGTCGCTCACGCGCGGCCTGCCCGGCCGCGTGTACGCTGGCGGGGTTGCCGGGCAGCGCCGCCGCCTGGGCATAGGCCGCCAGCGCCGCCGGGGTCATGGGGTGGGTGGCGGCGTAATCCAGGTAGATCATGGGTTGCCTGGCGTCACCGTGATGTAGTCCTGGCCGTCGCGCTGCACCACAAACACCGCGTCGCCCGTGACGGTGATCGTGGCGCTGGCGGGCTGCCCGGCGAGGCTGGCCGCGTCGTACTGGAAGTCTAGGGGGCGCTCGCCCGTGTCGTCGCGCACCACCAGCGTGTAGGTGCCTTCGGGCAGGTCGGTGGGGAAAGTGTAGGCAAAGCTCACGGTGCGGGGGGCGGCCACGGGTTCAGCTGGAATCTCTTCGGGGCTCACCGGCGGGGTCACGGCGCTGTCCGGGGTGCCGGTGCCCTCGCCAGGGGCGGGTTCAGGCTCGGCGGGCACCACGGGTTCCTCAGGCAGTGGGGCGGGCGGCAGGGGCAGGGCGTCTGCCGGGCGGCTGGGGGCGCTGTAACGCGGCGCGGCCACCGTCAGCTTGACTGGGCTGCCCACCTTGACCCGTGCAAAGGGCGCGGGCGACTGTTCCAGCACCGTCCCCTCGCGGGCGTCGCTGGGCTGCGGCACCACGGTGGTGACCACCAGCCCGGCGGCGCGGGCGTATTCGCGTGCCTGCTCGAAAGTCATCCCGCTCACGTTGGGCAGGAAGGTGTCTTTGCCCTGAATGCCAGTGCTGACCATCAGCTGTACCGGCTGGCCCTGCTGGGCGCTGGACCCCGCTTCGGGCAACTGCGCCACGATGCGGCCCTCGGGGGTGCTGGTCAGGGTGCCGTCCACCTTGACCACCTTGCCGACCGTCATGGCGCGGTCTTTCAGGGCGTCGCGGGCCTGCGCCAGATTCATTTCCTCCAGGCGCGGCACCTCGATGGCCGGGGGGTTATTGATGGTCAGGGTCACCAAGCGCCCCACCGGCAGGTTGGTGCCCGCCGGCGGGTCTTGCCGGATGATGGAACCAATGGGCCGTCCCCCGGCCTGCCCCTCGTTAAAGTGCACGCGGAAGCCGGCCCCCACGAGCATCTTGGCCGCCGCCCGCGCTTCCTGGCCCGTGACACCCAGCACCTCACGCAGAGGGGGATTCAGGTAGATCTGGACCGCCTGCGCGCCCAGGTACGCGGCGCCGCCCAGCAGCAGCAGGCCCGGCACAAAGGTGAGCCAGCCGCCCGGTTCACGCGGGCGCTTGACCCGCACGCCCTTCAGCGGGGCCAGGGTGCGGGCATTGCGCGCCGAGATGTCCTCGGGGGTGCGCGGGGTGGCCAGCGGGGTCAGGTAAGCCACGCGGGCTTCCGTGCCGTCCACGACCACCGTGGCGTCGTCCAGGGCGTAGCCCTGCGCGGCCAGCGCCGTGGCCAGCGCCTGCACCCCCTCCACCAGTTCCTGCGCCGGACCTTTCTGGGCCAGCGCCGCTTCCAGCGGTTGCCCGGCCACGGGTTGCCACACCGCGTAGTAGGCCCCGGGCCGCGCCACCACATCGGTCAGCCCGGCCGGGGCCAGGGCGCGCAGGGCGGCGCGGTAGGTATGAAACGCCTGGCGGTCGGCGGGCGAGGCCACCGTAAACCACGCCACCTGCCGGGTGACCCCCTCGGCGGCGCGCACCTCGGACAGCGTGACTGGCCCCTGCACGGTTAATTCGCGCAGGACCTCGTATTTTCCATCAATGACCTTGCCGCCTTGAGCCGTCATGCGTTGCCCAGCATAGCGCGGGCGCCGCTGTGGACAGGGACGCGGCTACAGCCCGGCCAGCCGCGCGGCCCAGTAGGCCCCGAAGCCTGCCAGCAGCCCCGGGGCCAGCCCCACCCCGCGTGCATACAGCAGCCCCGCTGTGCCCACGCCCACCAGTCGTCGCGCCCACTCGGGACTGCCCAGCACCTCGGGCACGATCAGCGCGGCAAACACGCTGACGGGCACAAAGCGCAGAAAGGCCTGCCAGAAGGGCGGCAACTGCACGCGGCCCAGCATGAGGCCCAGCAGGCGCGGCGGGTAGGTCACGGCCCACATCAGCAGGATGACGGCCCAGGCGCTCATGCGGTGGCCCCGTCCGCGCGGCGGGTGGTCAGCCACGCCCCCAGCAGCGCCCCGCCCACCCCCACTGCCAGAATCAGCACGCCCCCCGGCACCCGCCCCGAGAGCGCCCAGGCCCCCAGCCCGGCGGCCAGCGCCACCACGCCCGCGTGTCGGCTGCCCAGCAGCGGCACCAGCAGCCCCAGAAAGGCCAGCGGGAAAATCACGCCCACCCCCAGCGCGGCCGGCGAGGGAAGCACCTGCCCGGCCAGCGCGCCGAGCAGCGTTGAGGCGTTCCACACCACGTACAGGCTCAGCTCGGCGCCCAGCAGGAAGGCAAACCCCAGCGCGGCGCCCTGCTGGCCCGCCACCGTGACCATGCCGAACGCTTCATCGGTCAGGAACTGGGCGGCCACGGCGCGCTGGGCCCCGCGCAGGGGCAGGGTGCGCGACAGGCTCAGGCCGTACAGCAGGTGCCGCACGTTCAGCAAGAAGGTGGTCCCCACCAGCGCCAGGGCGGGCGCCAGCGGCAACTGGCCCCCCACGAACTGCCCGGCCGCCGCAAACTGACTGGCCCCGGCAAACACGGTCAGGCTCATGAGGCAGGTGTCCCACAGGCTCAGGCCCGCGCCGCGCGCCGTGACCGCATAGGCCACCGCAAAGGGAATCATCCCCGGCCACAGCGGAAGAAGAAGGCGAAAGCCTTGCCAGAACGCGGTCATGCGCGTGACACTAGCGCCTGCCAGGGTCTCTGTCTTGAACAATGCTGCTGTGGCGCGGCGCGCGCAGGTAGGCCCCAGGGGGCACCCCCATGACCCGGCGAAATACCCGGGTCAGGTGGGCCTGATCGGCAAATCCCAGTTCAAGGGCGACGGCGCTGATCGCCTGCCCGGCGCGCAGCAGGTCGCGGGCCCGCGCGGCCCGGACCCCCAGCAGGTAGGCGTGGGGCGGCGCGCCCACCACCTCGCGGAAGGACCGCGATAGGTGCGAGGGGCTCAGGCCCACCCGCGCGGCCAGCGCCGAAAGGTTCAGGTTGGTATCCGGGTGGGCGTCCAGATAGGCGCGGGTGTCGCGCACGGCGGCAGGGTCGGCGCGCAGGGGTTGCCAGTTGGCCCCACCCCAGCGCGTCAATAGCAGGTCCAGGGCCCCGCGCAGCAGCGTTTCGCGGCCCAGGGACGTGGCGCTAGGGGCAGTCAGCGCCGCGTGGGCGGTCTGCCACGCGGCCCTCAGTTCGGGGTCGCTGAGCACGGGGGCGCGAAAGCCGTGGGTGTATACCTCGGGCGGCAGCCACGCGGCGTCCAGGTAGGCCACGCGGTAGCGCCAGCCTTCGGGGGTAGCGGCTGCGCCGGTATGCACCTCGCCGGGCACCACCACCGCCACCTGTCCGGCGGTGGCGATCAGCGCCTCGCCCCGGTAGCGGTATCGCTCGGCGCCCTGATCAATAAGGGCCACGGCCAGCGTGTCGTGGGCGTGCGGCAGGTACGCGTGGGTGATGAAGTGCGCCCGCAGCACCTCCACGCCCACGAGGCCAGCGGGTCGCAGAAATTCGGCGTGCTCTCTGGGGGCGGTCATGCCTGCCCCTCCAGGCGTGGGCCGGGCGCCGGAGACAGACCACTCACCATGCCCCTCACTGTGCCACTTTTGTCCGGCCCCCCTTGACCCTCACGCGGCGTCAGGGCCTACGCTGCCCACAGAAAGGAGGTGAGGGCCACTGGACCCCACACAAAACCCCCGCTGGACCGTGGGCGAGGTTTCGGGGCTGACCCGCATCAGCGTGCGCACCCTGCACCACTACGACGAGATTGGGCTGCTGCGCCCCAGCGAGCGCAGCGAGGGCAATTACCGCCTGTATACCCCCGCCGATCTGGCCCGGCTGCGCGCCGCGCTGACCTACCGCCAGCTGGGCTTTCCCCTGGCCGAGGTCACGCGCCTGCTGGACGCCCCACCCGCCGAGCAGCGCCGCGCCCTGGAGACGCAACTGCTGCTGCTGCAAGAAGGGCAGCGGCGCACCCAGGCCACCATTGACGCCGTTCAGGCGATGCTGAACACCCCAGGAGCACCCATGAGCAACGAAGACGTGAAGGCCGTGTTTGACGGCTTCGATCCCGAACAGTACGAACCCGAGGTCCAGGCCCGCTGGGGCGAGACCGACGCCTACCGCCAGAGCAAGGCCCGCACGGGCCGCTACACCCGGGCCGACTGGGAAGTGATCAAGGCCGAGATGCAGGGCATCAATGACCAGTACGTGGCCCTGATGGACGCGGGCGCGGCGCCCCAGAGCCCGCAGGCGCAGGCGGTGGCCGCCCAGCACCACGCTCATATCCACAGTCGCTACTACGACGCCCCCCCCGCCATGATGCGCGGCCTGGCCCAGATGTGGGTGCAGGACGAGCGCTTTACCCGCACCATTGATCAGGCCCGTCCGGGGCTGGCCGCCTACCAGAGCGCGGCTGTGACCGCCTGGGCCGACGCGCAGGAGGCCCAGGACTAAAGCCAGTCAGGAAGGCCCGCACGGATAGATGCTGTGCGGGCCCCTTTGGCCTGACGGGTGGCCTCTCAGGCAGCCCCAGCGTCGGCTGTCGGCACAGCTTCGGCAGCGGCCAGCGCGGCACGCAGCTCGGTCTGCCACTGCTCGCGCAGGGGCGCGGGGCCCAGCACCTGCACACCAGCGCCCCAGCTCAGCAGCCAGGGCAGCACGCTGCGGCTGCCGGCCGGCGCCTGCAGGGTAACCTCCACGCTGCCGTCGGGGTGAATCAGAGGCTCACTCAGGTGGGCAAAGCGGCCTTCGAGCACCTGCAGACGGGCCCGCCCCACAAAACGCAGCTGCGCGGTGAGGCCTGGGCCCTGCAGGGTGGGCGGGGCCGGTACAGGCGCCGAAGCGGGGGCAGCCTCCAGCACCGTCACCCCCAGCATGCGGCCCAGGCGAAAGGTGCGCTGCGCGCGGCGCCCGGTGGTCTCGCGGCCCGTCAGAAGCGGCTCCAGCGTGACCGGGTGCGCATGCACCAGCACGGGTTGCAGCGTAACGCGCCGCCGCGAGTGGGCGCGGCCCGGCCGCAGGTAGTCAAAGCGCAGGCCCCGGCCGTCTAGCCATGCCTGGGTGACCAGCGGCAGCACCTCGGCCAGGTGCAGAGGCTGCTGGGCGGGAGCGGCCAGCGGGGGCAGCGCCGCCTGTACGTGGGCGGGCAGCGGGGCACTCAGGCGCGCGGCCAGCTCGCGCAGCGGCGCGGTGGGTTCAGCGCCGCGTTCGGCCAGGGCGCCCAGGCCCCGGCGCAGGGTCAGGCGCTCGGCGGCCGTCCAGTCCCCGGTGATCACGTACAGCGGCGGCGTGCCCGGCAGTACCTGCAGGGTGGGTTCCAGGGTCTGCAGCACTTCTAGCTGGGCTTGCGTGGTCTCGGGCGATTGGCCGGTGGCGACCGCCAGGTCTTCAACCGACCTGGGGGCTGTGCGCAGCCGCCGCGAAAGGTAGAACAGCTGCTCGGTGAGCGGCAATGCATCGTGTGGCGAGAGGGGCACCGACATACCTTCACTGTGCCCAGCCGGTGTCCACAAAACGTCCGTGTTTTTGAGAAACGATTCTCCTGTCGTCTTAGTTGAGTACCAGGCGCTCAGATCGCCACTCCAGCACCCAGGGGTCGTAGCGGCCCTCGCAGAACAGGTCCTCGCGCCCTGGAGCCGGGTAGTCCGGCTCCAGCCACACCGGTTCTTCGCTGAGGGCCAGCACGCCCCCCTGCACGGCCACCGATTCCGGCCAGCCCAGCACCTCGCGCAGTTCGGCCACAGCGGCGCTGAGGGCCTTGCGGCGGGCATCCGGCGTGCGCCCGGGCAGGTCCAGGGCGTCCAGCGCCCGCTCGCGCGAGACCCGGCCGCCGTGCGTGACCAGCAGCGCTAGCAACCCGGCAGCGGGGCGGGTGGAGCGGAGCTGCAACTCGATGTCGTACATCCAGATGCGCACGGGCCCGGCCAGGCTGCAGCGCACGGTCCACGGCGGCGTTTCGATCGCCACGCCGCGCAGGGCGTAGACCTCGGGGAACAGGCGGCCCAACGTGCGCATGTGCCGCATCAGCTCACCGTTGACCTGATCCATGGCCTGCTGCGCCCCGGCCACGTCCCCGGCCCGGCGGTCCAGTTCAGCGCGCACGACGTGCCAGCGCAGGCGGTCAACATCGTTGTAAATAGGTGCTTGAGCCAGCGCTTCTTCAGCGCCGAGCACGTCGCCGTTAAGCAGGCGCATAGCGGCCAGGATCGAGAGACATGGCTGGGGCTCCGTAGCTGCCTCAGTCACCTCAGCGGCCATTAGGGTGGCTTCCTCCAGTGCTTCTGCCCGCAAACCCATCGCCGCCAGCGTCGACGTGATAGAGATCCGCATCTCGTAGTGCTGGCTGATGCTGGCGCCTTGGCCTAGGCCTTTCCTGAATTGATGAAGGGCACGGGGATAAGCGCCCAGCGCACTGAAGACAGTGCCCATACCGACATAGATAACCCCGTCGGATCGCCGTTCCTTCTGACGTAAAGAAGCTTCCAGCGCGCGATCAAAGGCGTGGGCTGCGTCTTTGTACTGTCCGGCGTGAAGATCGATATACGCGACGCGGTTCCAGATCTCGCTGATGCTGTAATGGTCACTGCGTAAATCTGGTAATGCCCTGATGTACTCCGACTTGGCGCGGCCAGGGAGCCTACTTAGAGCACCTGCATAGCGGCACCGTGCAATACCCCGGTCGCGTCCTATCGCCCCTTCAATCGCGCGGTGGAAGGCTGCTTCCCAATCTGAATCCTGACGCTCCCAAGCGGCCACAGCAGTGAGTTGTAGAGCGATAGCGCGAAGTGTGGGATCCTGCCCAGAACACTCTGCTGCTGCCAATTCGGCAGCACGTTGAGTTTCACTGCGTCGCCCAGCCAAGACGCCATGGAAGAAATCTACATGTGCATCAAGGCCATTGGCCAGCGCTTCTTGAATCAAACTGGAGTCAACCGCTCTAAGTCCAACCCAGGCCAGAGCAAGCGGCCATGTCCCCTCCGTGCGCCAGTTGTGGGGCACATCTGAGACAAACTTACGCAGTACAAGCGTCTCGTCTTTGGAGACGACGACTCTGCAGCGCTGGATAAGTTGACAGGCCAGAAACTCCTTTTCGCCTTGAGCGAGGAGAGTTCGAAGATAGGCAATGTCAGGCGTGGACACAGCGTGAGGATAAATGACTGAGCAACGGCCGTTCCAAAGGGAATCGGCAAGCTTCAGGTCGGTTCCCAGTTACCTGGCTCACCATCCGCAACTTCGGGCGCGAACCATAACTTTACCAATTGAGCAAAATACGTAAATAACATAATAACCTCTACTGGTGGAGAGGCTGCCCATAGGTTGGGCAGAACAGGGGAGGTCGTCACGCCCACATGGCAGGCGCCCTCGTCAGTGGCGACGATGTGGGCGTCAGCGCACGCTGGAACGCTGGTTCTGGGTGGAGCTGTTCAGAAGTGCCAGGAAAGAGAGCCCAACTCGGGCACGCGGCACAGGCCCGCCGATCCATAGATCGCGGATATGTAAATTATAGAACAATGTTACCTATTACGCAAATGACAGAATTAGCTTAGAGGTGCGGCTGGCCATCTGCACAGGGGGCTAAGCCGGAAGGAGCAAGTGAAGTTGACGCGAACCTGCGCCAGGTGGCTCAGTTCAGGATTGCGCCGGCTGCCTTGGCGTTCATGCCTTCAGAGCGTCGTACGCGGTAGGGTTCGGGTATGGACTGGCCCGCTCCGCTCGACTTCGTACATGGCCACGCCGTGCCCGCACCGGTCGAGTGGACCCGGCCGGGCCTCGTGATGACATTCAATCTGGAATGCCCGGGCTGCGTCTCACGCGGTATTCCGTTCCTGAAGCGCCTGCACACCGAGTTCGGGGCGCAGGTGCAGTTGCTGGCGGTGCACACCAGCTTTGGCCACCGCCTGCTGCCGCGTGAGGCGGTTGAGCCCACGCTGGTCAAATTCGCACGCGATTTCGCCAAATTGCCCTTTCCAGTGGCCCTGGACCTCAGCGGCGACCTCGCCCGCGCATGGCAGACCGAAGGCACGCCGCACTGGCTGGCCTTTGCGCCGGGAGGCGAACTGCTGCGCAGCGTGTACGGCAGCCAGGAAAACGCCCAGACCAGACTCCAGTACCTGCTGGAAGAATGGTCCGGGCGCGAAGGGGGTTAGCGGGCGCTGCTGGTCGTCTGCTTGGGCAGAAAGATGGCCGAGGGCAGCTCGTTCAGCGGCGTGTTGCTCAGGCGGAGCAGTAAGGCATTGATATGGCCCCCACTCGCGTACGGCCCCAGTTGAGCCGGATCAGTCACGAAGCGGAGGTTTTCAGCTTCGCTTTTCAGGCTGACGCTCCCCCCAGCCTTGACCTCGGCGGTATCCGCCATGAAGGTATTCCCGGCTTGCTTGGTCACGAGCATCACGACTTCGCCTTCAGGAAGTCCTGTCTGAATGGTGTGGGCAGGGCCCTGCGGGGTTTCTCCTGGCGCTGCCGCGAACCACCCACCTGAAACCATCCTGAGTGGTGTCGCCTGCTCCCGAGGGAGCAACCGGCTGACGAGATGAAGTGCCAGCGGATTGTAAAACGCCCGGCCCACGTTGGTGCCCGGTTGTCCCAGTTGCAGCTTGAGATTGCCAATCTGAACCTGCGGCGCCTTGAAACCCTTGAGCGTGATGGTCAGAGGCGTGCTGAGGGTTCCGACGACCATAGCCGCATCGTAATAGGGCGTACCGTCCTTGGTGAACATGGCGTTGAGATCGCCGCCGCCCGTGGTTAGGCCAGGCAGGTCAATGGACAGGCGCGCACCTTGCAGGGTCGCCTTGCCCCCCTGAGCGTTGATGGCTTGCTGCAGGTCAGTGCCGCTCAGGAACACGCCCTTGTAGGCATTGGCGTCATTGAAGGTGTAGCACGTCACCCCACCCTGTTGGCTAACGATGGTGAGGCCGGTCGATGTGGGCACTGTCCCCCGAACACAGGAGGGTTTTACCGGCTGCTGGGTCAGAACGGGCAGTGTAAAGGTCATTTCACGCCCACCCGCCAGGGCGTACAGCGTGGCGCTCAGGCCCAGGGCGGCGGTGGTGGCGGCAAGAAAGAGTTTAGGCATGGAATACACCTTGGCCATGCCCAGGGTCACGCGGCTGGGGGCACCCAGTTCGCGCAGGGCCTGGGTCAGGGCGTCTTGAGGAGAAAGGCCAGAAAGCAGCAGGTGGTCGGTGCGGGTCAGGACATGTTCTTCCAACTCGTCCCACAGTTCCTGGCGGCGCTGTTCAGGCAGCCCCCAGGTGGCGCGGCGCAGGTAGGCGTCCAGGGCCGGGGCGCACGTGTAGGCGGAGGCGGTCACGTACCGCTCCGGCCCAGGCGGGCCACCGCGTCGGTAAAGGCACTGAATTCCTGGCGCTTGGCCTGCAGCACCTGCCGCCCCTTATCGGTGACGGCGTAGTACTTGCGCGGTTTGCCGTTGCGGCCTACCTCACCGGGCTGCGCGGCCAGCAGGCCCTCGGCCTCCAGGCGGTGCAGGGCCGGATACAGGCTCCCTTCCTTGAAATCAAAGTACCCCTCGGTGCGCTCCCGGGCCGCCTGGATGATGGCAAAGCCGTACAGCGGCTGGGGCTCCAGCAGGGTCAGCAGAATCAGGTCAAGGTTGCCGCGCAGCAGATCGGGGTTCATGGGCGCTCCAGGAAAAGGGGAGAGTGGGGGAGGGGTGGACGTTGACCGTGTGGCGTCCCACACGGCTGCCGTCCCAACAAAGCCTTGTCTGCCTACATAGTCCGCCTGGGTAGGAGGATTGTCAAGCCCAGTCTGTCTATGGAGTAGACGGCGGATGTGTGGGCGGTTCAGCTGTGGCAGGCTGCACCCATGCTGCCCGCATTTTCCCTCGCGCCACAGGCTCCTTTGTCGGCCTCGGCCTATGCGGCGTTCGAGGCGGCCTGGGCCGCCCGCGACCCAGACCTGTTGCCTGCCGGGGTCGCGCGCTGGCTCTTCCTGCAGTGGCTGGCCGGCCAGGGTTTCCTGCTGCATGGCTCTTCGCAGCCGAACATCACCCACTTTGAGCCCCGAACGCCCCACGACCTCAGTGCCGATGAGTTCAGCAAACGCACGGGCGTGTTTGCGGCCTCGGATGGGTTGTGGGCCATGATGTACGCCCTACGCGACCGGGTGCGCACGGCACGCATGCTGAACATGGCGGTGCAGGTGCGGCAGGGCGGCGACTGGTCGCCCACCGGGTATTTTCTGTCGCTGGCGCCGCGCAGGCCGCTGCAGTTCTGCGGGCCCGGGTTGCTGGTGCCCGGCTGGGTGTACGTATTGCCCCGCACCGGCTTTGAGCCCATGCCGCCTTACGACTGGCCGGGCCTGGGGCGCGTGCGCGAACCCCACTGGGTCAGCCCGCAGGGCACCGCGCCCCTGCTGCGGGTGCCAGTGGGCCCGGGGGACTTTCCCCTGCCAGTGCGCACCCACGACGCCGCCACCGTGGACGCCCGCGCCCACGCCGCCCCCTGGGGCTTTCCGTGGGGCGTAGGAGAGGAAGCTTAAAGCGGTGATGTGTTCTTGGAGAAGCAGGTTTTGGTTCGCAGAGGCAATGGGCCGAAGGTGGACGGCCACCCATCCCTCTGACGCGGCGGCCGGTTCCACGCTGCGGCCACGGTTGTCTTTTCACCCTCACCGTGCCGCCTCCATCCTTCGTTTGCTTGAGAGACCTGAGGGCCACCCGGGGTTCTCCCCTGAGCAGCCCTCAAGTGGACTCTCTCCAGTTACGGGCTCGTTTCGTCTACGGTGGGGTCGCTGGCCTCGCCCGCCTCGGCGGGGGTGACCACGTCTGCCGGGTTCACCTCAAAGGTGCCGGCCTGCTCCGCCGCCGCTTCGGCGTCGCCCCGGTCCACGTAGTCGTAGGTCTGGCCACTGAGACTGGTCACCACCAGCGTGTAGTCGCTGAGGCGCTGCGGGTCCAGGGTGATGCGGCTGGTCTTGACGGTGGACGTCAGCTCGGCGCCCAGCGCGTAGTCGCCCAGCAGCGGCGAGGCGCAGGTCTGGCCGTTCAGCCCGGCCGGCAGGGCCTGTGTGGCGGAAACGGCGCGGGTGCGTTCCAGGGCTTCAATGCACTGGGTGCGGTAATACAGGGCGTTGTCCTGCTTCAGTTTCTCGGCGCGGCGCGCGTTGTGGGCGTCGAACGTGCCCTGGCAGCTGCACAGCAGCGCACTCAGGGCCAAAAGCATCCAGGGTCGGAACATGCCCCAAGTGTAGGGAGCGGTCAGTGGCGCTGGGGCCGCAGATGCGCGCCGCTAGGCCACATGGCTCAGGGGAGGGATCAAAAAAACCCCCGCCGGAGGGCAGGGGTCTAAAGGCGCATGCAGGCGTTAATCAATGCTGGCGCGCCAGCGCCACTCGCTGGCCCGCTTCATCACGTGGGCAATCCCGCCCGTAATGGCCAGCTTCTGGTTCCAGGGCAGCTTCATCCAGCCCACAGCCATCAGGCCGCCCAGGCTGACGAACTCGCCCAGGGTGGTGGGCTCATAGGGCTCCAGCTCCTCGCCGCGCACCATACGCAGGATGTTCTTGCCAGTCAGGCGGCCCTGCTGCCCGGCGTGCTGGGCGGTGGTGGGCACCGGCTTGCCGTCCTGGTTCAGCGCGAGGCCCATGTCGCCAATCACGAACACCTCGGGGTAGCCCTTGGCGCGCAACTTGTCGTCCACGGCGATGCGGCCACCGGGGCCCTTCTCCAGCTTGCTGCCGCTCACGATGTCGCGCGCCTGAATCCCGCCGGTCCAGATGATCTTGCCCGCTTCGATGATCTTCTGCTCGCCGCTGGCGGTCTGGACGGTCACGGTGTCGGCGGTGGCCTGCATCAGGCGGTGGCCCACCAGGATGTGAATGCCGTACTCCTCGAGCGTTTTCTGCGCCTTGGCCCGCAGGCCCTCGTCCAGAATGGGCAGAATCTTGGGCCCGGCTTCCACGAGGTAGATGTTGAAGGGCGGTAGGCCGCGCTCCTTGCTCAGCAGCTGGGCGCGCTGGGCCAGTTCGGTCACCAGTTCCACGCCGGTCAGGCCAGCGCCGCCCACCACGATGTCGCGGTTGCCCTGGTAGTCGCTGGAAAACGCGCGGTTGACGAAGTTAAAGATCTCGTCGGCGTCGCTGAGCTGCTTGAGCTCGGCGGCGTTTTCCGCCAGACCCGGAATGCGGTAGAAGTTCGTGACCGAACCCAGCGCCACCACCAGGGTGTCGTAGGTGAGCACGCGGCCGTCTTTCAGGCGCACTTCCTTGTCGTCTAGGGCCACGTGTTCCACCTGGGCCTGTTCCAGCGCCACGCCGGTGCCGCGCAGCAGCGGGGTCAGGGGCAGGGTCACGCGGGTGTTGTGGGCCGCCGCCTCGTGCAGGCGGGTTTCAAAGGTGTGGTAGGCATTTTGCTCCACCATCAGGGCTTCCAGGCCAGGGGTGGGCTTCAGTTTGGTGGCAACGGCCAGGCCGGCGTAACCAGCTCCGAGGATGAGGGTCTTCATGTCTTTGCTCCTGTGAACGAATTCACGAGTTCTGTGGCATTCATGGGCCACGCCCTCGCAAACGCCGCTGGAAGCCACTGGCTTTCACACGGCAACAGTGTCCATGCTACACCAAATCGGTCATCTGCAGTGCGCCTGCCAGGGCTCTTGCCTATAGCAATGGTTCACCTCCTGCCCGCACCTGTCGGTGGGCCGCGCCACACATCACCGCGCTCCGCACGCAGGGCTGGCCAGCCATCATGGATTCACGCTACCACTGCGCGCCGGCTCACGGCACCCTTGCCCAGCCTTCATGGGGGCTGGGTAGGGTGGCCCCCATGAAAGCCTTGCTGGCCCGCCTCCTCGCTACTCTCGGTCTGCTGACGCCTGCCCTGGCAGCCACGCCGCCCGTACAGGTGACTTACCGCGTGCTGCACTACACGTGCGACGGCGGCAAGAAGCTCAGCGTGTCATACGTGAACTACGGCGAGCAGCCCATGTTCGCGGTGCTGGACTGGAATGGGGCGCGCCACGGGCTGGCCCAGGCCCTCAGCGCCAGCGGGGCGCGTTACGCCAGCCTCTCGGGCCCGGCGGGGGCGCGCGGCGGGCTGCAGTGGTGGGAACACCAGGGTCAGGCCACCCTCAGCACCTTTACGGGCAACAGCACTGTGAATACCAAGACGCTGTTGACCGGCTGCAAGACCCCCACCGCGCGGTAAAGCCCAGCTCCCTCCGAGCTGCCAAGAGGCGCCCCAGGGAGCTTGGGGCGCCTCTTCGTGGCGTTGACCATTACCGTGTGCTGCTCCCGGTTAGTTCGCGTCAGCCGCCGCCAGCAGCGCTTCGACCTCCTTGATGCCCGGCTGCTTTGCCAGGATGCGCTGCCCAATCTCACGTGTTTTCTCTGCCTGCCCGGTGCGGTTCCAGGCGAGCATGGCGCCCTGCCGGTACCAGTGGTACTGCAGCGGCACCCCAATCTGCACCGCGCGGTCAAACGCCTGCGCGGCCTCCTGCGCCTGCCCCAGGGCCAGCCGGGCCTGGCCCAGGCCCCACCAGTCGAACGCAGTGGCCGTGCCTTTCTGCGTGCGGGCTGTCATCTCATCGCGCAGCCGGGCCCAGTTGGCCGCTTCATCCCAGTCCCGGCCCAGAATGGCTTTCACTTCCGCTTCGCGCTGCGGAGGGTAGGCCACCAGGTACTCGCCGTTGTAGTAGTCCCACAGCTCCAGAAAACGGCCTTCGCTCAGCGACAGTTTGGGCCCCAGCAGGGAATCGCTGCTGACAAAGCCCTGCGGCGTGTAACCGTACACCGTGCGGAAGTGCGCGGTATTGTCGCCCACCTTCAGCCGCTGCTGCACCACCACGGGGATTTTGGCCGCCAGCAGCGCACGCACCTGCCCAGGCGTGCCTGCGTACCGGATCAGGGTCTTCAGGCCGTTGCGCTCCAGATAGGCAGCCACCTCCTGCGTGGAGACCTCCACGTCCTTGCTGTGGTCTTTAAGGGCCGCTGCTGCCTGCGCCTGGGTGACCTTGCGGCCGTAGTAGCCCAGCACAATGCTGGCCGTGACGGGGCCGCAGTTGTTCAGGCTCTGCGCGTCGTGCCCTACTCCAGTCAGGGTGAGGCTGGCCGGCAGGACGGCTTTAGCCTCTGAGGAACAGGCTGACAGGGAAGCGCCCACCAGTGCCGTTGCCAGAACAAGCCGTTTCATATTAAGGAGTGTGGCGAATGGCGTGCCAGTCTGCCTTCAGGTGCGCTGAAGCGTGCCTGCGGCGGATCTTGAGCCGTTTCCCAGATTGCAGTTCGGCGCGCGGTTTTAACCGGAGGCAGGCGGGGTGTGGGGGCGTGATTCAACCGTGATCACTTCGCGTGACGGCGCCCCTGCCCGCCGTTGTGCCCTGCGCTCACGCCCCCTTCCGTAAGTCTTTTGGCTCGCGTCCGGCATTTGCTGCGCCGCGTACAATCCCCCCGTGACTGTCGCTGCACCCAATCTGGCCAAACTGCTGCCCGCCGCCCCGCCCGGAAACCTGCTGCTGTTGCCGCAGGTGGCGCGGGCGGCGCTGTTTGCAGCGTTTCCTGGCCCAGCGGTGCTGCTGACCACCCCGGATCGATTGGGCAGCTATGTGACCGCTGGGGTGCTGGGCGCCCCCATCACCGTGAACCCGGGCCTGCGCGACTGGGACGCCCGCCACGAGCACGTGGTGCTGGACGTGAACACGGCGCTGGACCTGTTTCCCTCGCGCCCCGAGGACCACGCCCTGACCCTGAAAGTGGGCAGCAGCTACCCGCGCGAAAGTCTGCTGGACCGCCTGGAGCGCCTGGGCTACGAACGCGGCGAAGAACCCGGCTTTGAAATCAAGGGCGATACGCTGGAACTGCGCCTGGCCGCAGGCTCTGGCCTGCCCGCCGAGGCCGAAGAAGGGCTGTGGGTGCGTGCCGAGTTCTTTGGCGACGAACTGGACACCCTGCGCCTGATGAAGCCCGGCGAGCTGACCGGCGAAAAAGCCCAGAGCTTCACCCTGGAACCCACCGCCGACTACCTGACAGAAGTGAAATGGGACGCCACCCGCCTGGAACTGCTGCCTGGGCGCGTGTTTCTGGACTCGCCGGAGTTCTACGCCTCGGCGCTGGGGGTGTTGACCGACACCCTGTGGCCGAAACTGGCCGGGCGCGAGGTCACCAGTTTTGGCCGCTCGCCCCTGGACCTGCCGGACCTGGACACCGGCCTGCTGACCCTGCCCTTTTACCGCGCCCGCTTGAAGGACCTGGAACGCGACGTGGACGAGTGGCGCGCGGCAGGCTACCGGGTGCTGATTCTGGTGCGCCACGACCGCACCGCCTCGTACCTGGCCGACAAGCTGCTGAACACCCACGAGATTCCCTGGCTGAAGATCGCCCGCGTGGCCGAAGGTGGCCTGGGGTTCCTGCGCGCTGGGGGCGAGGGCGGCTTCGTCATTCCCGAGCACAAGACGGTGGTGCTCACCGAGGACCTGATTTACGGGTTCCAGGGCGGCAGCGCGCTGCGCGGCAAGCGCCTGAGCGGCAAGCCCGTCACCGACGCCCTGGGCCTGCACGTGGGTGACTACCTGATTCATCCCGAACACGGCATCGGGCAGTTTGAGGGGCTGGAGACGCGCAAGGTGCTGGGGGTCACACGCGATTACCTGAACCTTACCTACCGGGGCGGTGCCCGCCTGAGCGTGCCTATTGAGCAGCTGCCCGTGCTGCGCCGCCACCCCGGTACCACGGATGACCCGCCCACCCTAAGCTCCTTTGACAAGAAAGACTGGGCCAAGGCCAAGGAAAAGGCCCGCAAGAACGCCGAGGAGGTGGCGGCCAAGCTGCTGGTGCAGTACGCCGCGCGGCAGGTCACGCCCGGTAACGCCTTCCCCGCGCAGCCCGAATGGGACGAGCAGGTGGAAGCCAACTTCAAGTTCGAGCTGACCGCCGACCAGAAAACCGCGCTGAAAGAAACCATGCGCGATCTGGAAAAGCCTAACCCCGCCGACCGCCTGATTTCGGGCGATGTGGGCTTCGGCAAGACCGAGGTGGCCCTGCGCGCCGCGCACCGCGTGGTGGGGCACGGCAAACAGGTGGCGGTGCTGGTGCCCACAACCCTGCTGGCCGAGCAGCACACCTCCACCTTCGTGGAGCGGTTCAAGGGCCTGCCGGTGCGGGTGGAGGGCCTGTCGCGCTTTACCAGCCCCCAGCAGGCGAGGAGCATCCTGGCCGACACGGCCAAGGGCAAGGTGGACATTCTGATCGGCACCCACCGCCTGCTGAGCGGCGACGTGCAATTTCGCGACCTGGGCCTGATTATCGTGGACGAGGAACACCGCTTTGGCGTGGGCCAGAAGGAAAAACTGCGGGCTCTGCGCGGCCTGCCGGAAACCGCCAAGGACGGCAAGATCGAGATTCCTGAGGACGTAAAGGCCGTGGACACGCTGGCCCTGTCCGCCACGCCCATTCCGCGCACCCTGTACATGAGCATGGTGGGCCTGCGCGACATGAGCTCCATTCAGACGCCGCCCAAGGGCCGCAAGCCCATTCAGACGGTGCTGGCACCCTTTGACCCGATCACGGTGCGTGACGCGATCCTCAGCGAGATTGAACGGGGCGGCAAGGTCTTTTACATCCATGACCGCATTGCCAGCATCGGCGCACGCAGCCTGTACCTGCGCAACCTCGTGCCCGAAGCGCGCATTGGCGTGGCGCACGGGCGCATGAACGAGGAAGAGCTGGAAGAGATCATGCTGGGCTTTGAGCAGGGCGCCTTTGACGTGCTGCTAGCGACCACCATTGTGGAAACCGGCCTGGACATCCCCGAGGCCAACACGATTCTGATTGAGCGCAGTGACCGCCTGGGTCTGGCCCAGCTGTACCAGCTGCGTGGCCGCGTGGGCCGCCGCGCCCAGACCGCCTACGCCTACCTGTTCTATCCGCCCCGCATGACCGAAAACGCCCAGCGCCGCCTGTGGGCCATTGCGGACCTGCAAGACCTCGGATCCGGGCACCTGCTGGCCGAAAAGGACATGGAAATTCGCGGCGTGGGCAACATTCTGGGCGAGGAGCAGCACGGGCATGTGCAGGCCGTCAGCATCGACGTGTACACCGAACTGCTGGCCGAAGCGGTGGCCAAGCTCAAGGGCGAGAAGATGGAAGCGCCCGTCAACATTGCCATCGACCTGCCCATCGACGCCCGCCTGAGCCCCGAGTATTTCGACGGCGACGAGGAAGCGCGCATTGCCACCTATGGCCGCCTGAGCGAGAGCCGCACCCTCCAGGCCATTTCCCGTGTGGAGCGCGACCTGCGCAAAAAGTACGGCCCGCCCAGCCCCGAAGTGCAGAACTTTATTGACCTCGCCAAGTTGAGGCTGACGGCCGCCGCCAAGCGCGTGCTGACCATTGGCGAAACCATGACGCACCTGCAGGTCACCTTTGCCTACAAGAGCCTGGATTACGACGCGCCCGGCTTGAGGCGCTACCCGCACAAGACCGAGGTGCAGACCTTTCCGCCCAGCGTGAAGCTGGAGAAGCGGGGCATCAAGCCGGACGATTACGCAAGGACCTTGATCGACCTGCTGGGCTACTTTGGCTGAAAAAAGCCCGCACAGGGCGGGCCGGGAAAAGCAGGCGCCTTACTTTGTGGGCGTCAGGGTGGCGGTGCAGACGTAGTTCTGCCCCTGAAGCTGGCAATTACTCAGGTTGAGCGAAAAGCCGCTGATGGCGGAGGCGTTGGGCAGGGTGGCTGGCGTGGTGGGGCGGTTGGTGTCGCCGCGAATAGCAACATTTTCAGCGCGCTTGCCGCCGATTTCGAGTGCTCTGAAGCTGGTTGTGGAGCTGGGAATGTTGAAGTAAGCCTGTACTTTGACAGGAATCCCGGCAAAGATTTCGTGGGTGCTGCTCCAGTTTGAACCGAACTTACCGTCAATAAAGGCGACCTTGTCCGCATCCTGAGCGGTGCCATCCATCTTGAAGATTTTGAAAGTCTCTGGTCGCCAGTCGAACTGGGCTGTCTGCTTTTTGGTCAGCGTGAAATTAAAATCGCAGTACACACCGTCCTGCTTGCCATAGCACCCCGTAAGTTGTAACTGTCCTGTTTCCGTGTCCCAGGTTTGCGCCCCCGCCAGACCTGAGAGACCAATCGCTGCGAGTACGAACATTCTTTTCATGGCCTTTCCTCCTGCCCATGTGGGCCCGGCGACCATAGCTGCTGAATCAGGTGCCGTGGGACGAACTTGACCGGGGCAGACTGGATGAACCGCTTTCGCCCCTTACACTCTCCCTATGACCACCGTCCCCCCCTCTGTGCCGGTGACGGCAGCGGCCCCTGCCCCCGCCGTGTACCGCGCCACCACGCGGCAGAACCTGCTGACCATCCTGCTGGGGTGGTGGCTGCTGGGCGGTGTGTTCACCGACGGCTGGGCGCACAACCGGTTTGGGGAATCGCTGGAAACCTTCTTCACGCCCTGGCACGCGGCGTTTTACAGCGGGTTTGCGGCGGTGGCGGGCTGGTGTCTGTGGCTGGCCTCGCGCGGGTGGCGTCAGGGGCGCCGGGGGCTGGCCGCCTTTCCCGAGGGTTACCATCTGGCCGCGCTGGGCGTGCCCATCTTCGCGCTGGGCGGTGTGGGCGACCTGACATGGCACAGCGTCCTGGGCATTGAGGTGGGGATTGAAGCCCTGCTGTCGCCCACCCACCTGCTGCTCTTTCTGGGCGCCATGCTGATTGTGGCCTCGCCCCTGAACGCGGCGTGGCGCTCACCGGCCAGTCGCACGGCGGCGGGTGGGGTGCGGTGGGTGGCGGCCATGTCGGCCACCTCGCTGCTGGCCATGACCGCCTTTATGCACATGTACATGTGGGGCCTGCTGACCATGCCGCAGGGCCTGGGCTTTGTGCAGACCCGGGGCGAACTCAGCGCGGTGCTGCTGACAGCGGTCATCATGGCCGCGCCCGTGCTGCTGGTGCTGCGGCGGTTTGCCCTGCCGTTTGGCGCCGTGGCGATCATGTACGGCCTGACCAACCTGGGCATGAGTATCATGCTCAGCCCCGGCGAGTGGCGCACGCCCCTGCTGGCGCTGGGCTGCGGGCTGGCGGTGGACGCCCTGCACGCGCTGCTGCGGCCTTCGGCGACGCGGGTGTGGGCGCTGCGGGCCTTCGCCTTTCTGCTGCCGTTTGTCGTCTGGGGGCCGTATCTGGGCGAGGGGGTGCGCCAGGGCGCCAGCAACCTGAGCCTGGAACTGTGGCTGGGTGTGGCGGTTATGGCGGGGCTGGGCGGCGTGGCCCTGAGCGCCCTGATCTTCCCCGCGCCGTTGCCACCAGAGGCAGCGGAAGGCTGAGCCGCCTTCAGTGCTGATGCCCCGGTGCAGCCTGCGCTGGGGCCATTTTCTGGACCTCGCCCCTTGCCCGGAGCAGGCTCTGCATCGTGGCGATCTCGCCCTGTTGCGTAGCCAACACCTGCCGGGCCAGACGGCGCACATTGGGCTGCGGGCTGTCTTGCAGGGCTTCACTCATGCCCACCGCGCCCTGGTGGTGGCGAATCATCAGCCGCAGGAACGAGGCTTCGGCCTGGGGCAGCGGGAGGAAAGACAGCGCCTCTATGTCGTCTACGGAGGCCATGCCCATGCCGCGCGCCTGCGCTGGGGTGGGGCGCGGCCGGGGGGAGAGGCCCCAGCCCGCCAGCCACGCCCGCATCTGGCGCAACTGTTCTTGCTGCCCCAGCGTGATATCCAGTGCCACCGAGCGGAGCGAACGGTCCCCCGAACGCCTCAGCATGGGCGCGCTCAGCCCCAGCGCCTGCTCGTGGTGGACAATCATGTGGCGCACAAACTGGGCTTCCGGGCTGTCGGTGGTGGGCGCGGCGGGTCTGGGCTGGGCGAGTAGCAGGCCGCCGCTTCCCAGCAGCAGTGCCAGCACCCCCAGCGCCACGCGCCGCTTCATGTCGCTTGCGCGTCGTACAAGCGCTGACGGTCACGGAAGGCCGCCTTCTGCGCGGCGGTGGTCTGCTCAAAGCAGTGCTCGCAGCTCACGCCCTCTTCGTAGTGGCCATGCTCGCGTTCCTCGGGGGTCAGGGGCCAGCCGCAGGAGTGGCACATGGTGGTGTCGCCTTCCTTCAGGCCGTGGCCCACCGTCACGCGGCCGTCGAACACAAAGCATTCGCCCTGCCAGCGGCTGTCGGCTTCGGGCACGTCCTCCAGATACTTCAGGATGCCGCCCTGCAAGTGAAACACGTCGCTGTAGCCGCGCGCCCGCAGCAGGCTGGTGCTTTTCTCGCAGCGAATGCCGCCCGTGCAGAACATCGCCACGCGTTTGCCCGCCAACTCGTGCGCGTGGGCGTCCAGCCACGCCGGGAACTCACGGAAGGAGTCAATGTCAGGATTCACCGCGCCTTCAAAGGTGCCGGCCTTCACCTCGTAGCGGTTGCGGGTGTCAATCACCACCACGTCCGGCGCGGCAATCAGGGCGTTCCAGTCCTGGGGCGCCACGTACTGCCCGGCCTGCGAGGTGGGTTCCACCGGCACGCCCATCGTTACGATTTCCGCTTTCAGGCGCACCTTGAAGCGTTTAAAGGGCCGCTCGGTGGCCTGGGATTCCTTGTCTTCCAGCCGGTCAAACCCCTCGGCGTGCAAGAAGGCGCGCAGGCGGTCAATCCCCTTACGGCTGCCCGCCACGGTGCCATTCAGGCCCTCGTGGGCTACGATCAGCGTGCCGCACAGCCCTTCTTCCTGGCCCAGCGCCAGCAGCCGCCCCTGCAGCGCGGCCGGGTCGGGCACGGTGCGGAACTGGTACAGGGCGGCAACAACAAAGGGCGCGGCAGGAACAGCAGACATCGAAGACCCATGATACCGGGGCCTGCCTCGCGCTGACAGCGCCCTGATGCCCACTCCTCATGCTCGGGGGCGTGACCCGACTTGCCGCGCTGCCTGCCGCCCTTGCCCTCACGGCCCTGCTGTCCGCCTGCGTGCCGCCCGCCGCGCCCGAGCTGCCGCTGCTGACCACCCTGAACTTCACCGCTTACGATGCCCAGCAGGCCACGTTGGGATTGCGCGCCGGTAAGAGCCAGAAGCTCTCGCTGGACGCCGAACCCGAATACATTGCGGTGAGTGCCGACAGCCGCCGGGCGTATGTGACCCTGCAGGAAAGCAATGCAGTTGCCACCGTGGACCTGACGCGCGGCGAAATCGTGGCCCTGAAATCGCTGGGGTACAAGAACCACACCCTGGCCGCCAACGCTTTTGACGCCAGCGACAGGGACGGCGGCGTCAACCTGAAGACCTGGCCGGTGCTGGGTGCGTACATGCCCGATGCCATCGCCAGTCTCTCGGTGGGGGGCCGCACCTACCTGCTCACCGCCAACGAGGGCGACACCCGTGATTACGGCGCAGCCTATCTGGACGAGGTGAAGGTCTCGGGCCTGACATTGGACGCGGCGGCGTTTCCCAACGGGGCCGCGCTGAAAGCCGACGCCGCGCTGGGTCGCCTGGTGGTCAGCAAGCCCGACGCCGACACCGATGGGGACGGCGACGCCGACCGCCTGGTGGCTTTTGGTGCCCGCAGCCTGAGCGTCTGGAATGCCGACCTGGGGCTGGTGGCCGACACCGGCAACCTCTTTGAAGCCAAAACCGCCGAGCTGAGTGCTTCCAGCTTTAACAGCAACGGCACCGCCAGCACCTTCGACACCCGCAGCGACAACAAGGGCCCAGAGCCTGAAGGCGTGGCCACGGGTGTGGTGGCCGGCCGCACGCTGGCCTTTGTGGGCCTGGAGCGTACGGGCGGCCTCATGGTGCTGGACGTGAGTACGCCCGCCGCCCCAGCGTTCGTGGATTACCGCCACACGGTGACGCCGGCCGCCGACCCGAAAAGCGGCCTGGCGGGCGACCTCGCCCCCGAAGGGCTGCTGTTCATTCCTGCTGCCGACAGCCCCAGCGGCAAAGCCCTGCTGGTGGCCAGCCACGAGGTCAGCGGCAGCGTGACCGTGTACGCCGTGGAAGACAGCGGCAAGCTGACCCTGGCGGGCCGGTATCAGGCGAACCCCTATGCCTACGACCAGGGTGTGGCCGAAATCAGCGCCTACGACAAGGGAAGCAAGCAGCTGTTCGTGGTGAATGGGGGCACAGGCAGCCTGGACATACTGAACCTGGCCGACGTGGCCCAGCCCCGGTTCGTGAAGTCGGTCAGTCTGAGTGCTTACGGCCGCAGTGCCAACAGCGTGGCGGTGTCGGGTGGCGTGGTGGCGGTGGCCGTGGAGGCATCCACCAAGACCGACCCGGGCAAGGTGGCCTTCCTCAACCCTGACGGCACCGAGCGCGCCCCCGCCATTGCTGTGGGTGCCCAGCCCGACATGCTGACCTTCTCGCCCGACGGCAAGCTCCTGCTGGTGGCGAACGAGGGCGAACCCAGCGCCGATTACAGCGTGGACCCAGCCGGCAGCGTGAGCCTGATCAATGTAAATATGGCGCTGACGGCGCGCTAAACGTCAGCAAGGAGGGGCCGGGGCGGGATGCCTCGGCCCTTTTTCAAAGGTGCAGGACGTGAACATGACGGCGGGAACGAGGCTTTTTCCTCCTCTGCCTTGGCCTGAGGCTTTCACCCCTGCTCCGGCTTACTGTTGCGCGGCGTAGTCCATGTAGGCATTCACCTGCGGCGTAAAGAAAAGTGCCAGCCCCAGCAAAAACGAACATGCTCCCCAGACGGGTAAACCGCTGAGCGCCAGCTCAATGGCCCCTGTTCCCCAGAGAAGACACAGCTCAATGCGCGCCCAGAGCTTTCCCTGATATACCGGCCAGACCAGCAATGCGGTGGCCACAAAAAGCCCGGCGCTGAGGTAATCCGTCTGTCCCGAGGTCACACCCAGCGCCACATTGAGTGCCAGAGAGCCCAACTCCAGGCACAGAATAAGAACAGTCAACCGCCAGCCCAACATGATGGTGGCGGCCTCGCTGGTCATGCCTGAAGTCTAGAGGCCGCTCAGTGGTGCCGCTGCCGCATCTGCGCGTTTCGGCGCATTTCCGGCTTGCGCGGCTCTGTTAGCCTGACCGTCGTGCCCACGCTGCTCACCGCGTCCAACCTCACGCTGCGCTACGGCGAGCGGGCCGTGCTGGACGGCGTATCGCTGACCGTGGCAGACGGCGAGCGGCTGGCCCTGCTGGGGCGCAACGGGGCCGGAAAAACCACGCTGCTGCGCGTGCTGACCGGCGAACTGGTCCCCGAGGACGGCGAGGTCTGGCAAGAGGAAGGGCTGCGGCTGGCGGTGCTGGCCCAGCACCACATCCACCCCAGCGGTCTGACGGTGCGGGCGCTGCTGGAAGCCGCGCACCCGTACCGCGACCTGGAAACCGAAGCCCTGGCCCTGGAAGCCAACCTGGGCGACCCCGAAACGCTCGCTGCCTGGAGCGCGCTGCATGCCCGCCTGCAGGCCGCCGACGCCTACCGCTGGCCGGCGCGGGCCGCCCGCGTGCTGGGCATGCTGGACCTCACGCGCTTTCTGGGCCGCGAGGCCGCCACGCTGTCGGGCGGAGAAAAGACCCGTTTGGCGCTGGCCCTGGCCCTGGCCAGCGAGCCCGACCTGCTGCTGCTCGACGAGCCCACCAACCACCTCGACATCCGCATGCGCGAGTGGCTGGAGGGGTACTTGCGCGACTTCCGGGGCGGCGTGGTGCTCACCAGCCACGACCGCGATTTTCTGGATGCGGTAGCCACGCGCAGTCTGTGGCTGGAAGACGGGGAGGCCGCGCCCTACCCGGGCGGCTATTCACGGGCGCGGGCCGTGCGCGACCTGGAACGGCGCACCCAGACCCGCGCGGCCCGACTGGGCGAGCAGGAAGCGGCGCGGCTGGCGGGCAGTGTGGACACCCTGGACCGCTGGGGCCGGCGCTCGCGCGCCCTGAAAACCCGTGCCGAACGGGTGGCGGTCCCCGAAGCCCCGCTGCCCGAACGACAGATTCGCATGCGGCTGCTCTCGGGTACGGCCCGCGCGCCGCTGGTGGCCTGGGGGCAGCACCTGTCCAAGACCTATGGCGAGCGCGCCGTGCTGCGGGGCGCCGCCTTTCGCCTGCGCCAGGGGGACCGCGTGGCCCTGATGGGCGCCAACGGCACCGGCAAAACGACCCTGATGCGCCTGCTCTCGGGTGAACTGCACCCCGACCCGCCCACAGCCGACCCCCTGACCGGCGAGCGCGGCCCCGAACCGCTGTTGCGGGTGGCGAATGGCGTGACCGTGGCCAGCCTGGACCAGACATGGCATGGCCTGACCCCCGGCGAGGGCCTGCACGCGCAGTTCGAGCGCCGCTTTGGCCGGCAGGCCAACGCCCTGCTGGGCCGCGCCGGCTTTGGGGCGGCCGATTGGCCCAAATTCCCCGAGGAACTCTCGGGCGGCGAACGGGCGCGCGCCGGGCTGGCGCTGGTCAGTGGTCTGCGCGCCGACCTGCTGCTACTGGACGAACCCACCAATCACCTAGACGTGGAGGCGCTGCAGGCCCTGGAAGGCGCGGTGCAGGGCTACGGCGGCGCCGTGGTGATCGTGACCCACGACCGCCGCTTTGCCCGCGAGGTCGCCACTCGGCTGTGGCTGATCGAGGACGGAACGCTGCGCGAGGTGGGAGGTTGGGGCAGCCGCGAGTATCTGGACCCAGCAGCCACCTTGCAGGGCGACCCGCCGCCGCTCCCACCACCCCCCACGCCCCGACAGCGCCTGCCTGTCCTGGAAGCGCAACTGGGGACCATCCGCGCCGAACTGGACCGCCCCCCCGGTACCCTGACGGGCCGCGAGGAAGCCCGCCTGCGCGCCCAGGCCCACGCGCTGCAGCAGACGCTGTATAGCCTGTATGCCCAGGTCTGGGAAGCCCCCCAGTACGACGCCCAGGTGCGCGAGCCCCCGCTGACTGTGCGGGCGCAGCGCTTTGGCGAGGAGGGTGGGATGTTCTGGGCTGCGCACAACGAGGGCTGCGCGCACCTTGCCTGGGACGGCTACACCCTGCGCTGGAACGGCGAGCCGCCCGCTTGGTACGGCGCCGCCCTGCTGGGCGGGACGCTGCGCATTCTGTTTGAGCACTGGAATGTGGGCCGCGTGGAACTGGGTGATGACGGTTTGCGGCTGACCCGCCGCGCGTATTTCGAGCGGCTGGGGTTGGTCCCGGTGCGCCGCCCTTGAGTGCCCTCGCCGCTGAGCTTCAGATCAACCGGGCGAAGCAGGAAATCGAAAAAAGGACGTTGCCCTGAGAAGGGAAGTTGTTCGGCGCCCTTCTGCCTGTTCGGAAGGGCAAGGGCGACGTCCTGAGCTCTCTCCGCTATACTTCCGCGCATGGAAGATCTCATCAAGGGCCGCCTCGGCGGAGCGGATGGCTACAGCATCCGCTGCGCCATTGACGGCGACACCATCAAGGGCCGCGCGGGCGGCAAGCTGCATGGCAAGGACATTGCCCTGGAAATCACCGAGCGCGGCGTGCAGGGCACCGTAGGCAGCGAGAGCGTGAAAATTGAGCTGGAAGACGGCGAACTGCGTGGCAACGTGGGCAGCCAGAAGCTGACCCTGCGCGGCGTGGACCGCGTGACTGGCTTCATGGGCGAGCCCATCGTGGGCTGGAACGTGGTGGCGCAGCAGAGCGGCGAGAAGCTGGTGGGCCAGCTGGGCAGCACGGTGCTGGGCCGCCCCTTCGAGCTGGATCTGGGCAGCGCGCCCGGCTGGGTGGGCACCCTGGTCGCCGTGGTGGCCTTTTACGCCCTGGAACCCCGCGCCAACGTGAGCGTCAGCCGCTAAGCCGCGCTCTTTCTGGGCCGCCCGCTTCGACTGGGCGGCTTTTTTTTGGGTTGAGAAGGTGGAGACGGGGCGGGGGAGAGCATTCAGCTGATAAGATCTCGCACATGCCTTGACAGGAATATTCCAAATATGGCATACTTGGTTCAGCAGAAGGAGGTGAGTGCAGTCAAGGTCAATCCGCATACCTTTCAGGCCCTCGCTGATCCGCACCGGCTGCAGATGGTGGAACTGCTCCGGCATGCCCCGCTGACCGTGGGCGAACTGGCCGGGCGGCTTGGCCTGCGGCAACCCCAGGCTTCCAAGCACCTGAAGGTCCTGAGTGACGCCGGACTGGTGGAACTGCGCCCACAGGCCAACCGCCGTATCTGTCACCTGCGCCCCGAACCGTTTCAGGCCCTGGACGACTGGCTGGGCACCTTCCAGCAGCTCTGGGAAGACCGCTTCGACCGACTGGACGCCTACCTTCAGCAGCTGCAGGCCTCATCTACCGACGCCCCCCAGTCCACCACCCAGGACCCCAAAGGAGAGACCCCATGACCAGCGCTGCCCCCACCCTGACCCACCGGATTGAACAAGACAAGGAACTTGTGCTGGAGCGCACCTTCCAGGCTCCGCGTGACCTGGTGTTCCAGGCCTTCACCACGCCCGAGCACCTGCGCCAGTGGTGGGGCCCGCGTGGCTGGACCCTCATCCACAACGATCTGGACCTGCGCCCCGGGGGCCGCTGGCACTACTGCATGAAGTGTGAGGACAAGAACCAGGGCGACTTCTACGGCATGGAATCCTGGGGGCTGGCCGTTTACGACGAAATTCGCGCGCCCGAAGAGCTGGTCTACACCGACTATTTCTCGGACGCTGAGGGCACCATCAACGACGCCCTGCCCGCCACCCGCAGCGTGGTGACCTTTGAAGACCTGGGCGGCGCCACCCGCGTGGTCAGCCGCTCTGCCTACGCCACCCCCGAAGCCCTGAAGGCCGTGCTGGACATGGGCATGCTCCAGGGCATCTCGGAGACCTGGGACCGCCTGGCCGAACATCTGGCAGAAAGGTAAGCCCAAGGTTTGGGTCAAGGAAAGAGCCGCTTCTGGTGCATGGAAGTGGCTCTTGCGGTTGCTCTTCAGATGGACCAAGCGGAGGGAGGTCTTTCATTCAGCCCGCTGGGTACAGAATCAGATGTCAGGACCCACGACGAGCGAGCGCAGAGAAGCCGCCATACGTATATTCGTCGAGAATTTCTATGGCCAGTGCTTCAGAGACAGTGCAGGGCCACCCCAGCAACATCAGAACAGCCGCCGCTCGTTCCTGGCATTCGCTGGCATTCGTTTGCAGCTCGCGCCACGTCAGGGTTTGAAGCCGAGCTTGCAGATCGTCAATCAACCTAATCGCTTGCTCCACCTGTTCTCTTGGCTCTAGCGAGAGGAAGGTAAACTCTGGATCGTTCTCCCACTGCTCCGGCAACCTGATGTGATCCTGCAAGTAGAACAGCATCAACTGCATCGGATCTTCGCATTCAATCAGATAGCCGTTATCCAGAGTGATTGAACCGTCGAACGTGTACGGGAGGGATGTTCTTCGCTCAGGCGCGGTGAGCGCCAGAAACTGAAGAGCAAACCTTGCGTAAGGCGTCCTCCACTGAGCCGTGGAAAAACCTGAATCATTGGAGCTGGTCATTCTGGTGCCAACATCCTACGTCTCTTCAAACTGCTGCTGCTTTAGAGGGTGAAGCGTTCCAGACGCTTCACCCTCGCCCTTTCACCCTCCTTTTCAGTTCAGGGCGCCGGTCTGGAAGGTAAAGGCACTGCCGTCCCAGTCCACCGTCAGGCTGCTGCTGTCCGGCACGTGGCCCTGCAGAATCTCGCGCGCCAGCGGGGTTTCGATCTCGCGGCTGATCGCGCGGCGCAGGGGCCGGGCGCCAAAGGCCGGGTCGTAGCCCACCTCGGCCAGGCGGTCCTTGGCGGCGGGAGTCAGGTGCAGGCTGATGCGGCGCTCGGCGAGGCGTCTCAGCAGGCCGCGCATCTGAATGTCCACGATCTTGTGCAGGTCAGCCGCCGTCAGCGCGTCGAACACGATGATGTCGTCCACGCGATTCAGGAACTCGGGGCGGAAGTGGCCCTGCAGCTCGCCCATCACGGCGTCGCGGATGCTAGCGGCGGCCTCGCCCCGGTGCTGCATTTCCAGAATCAGGGGGCTGCCGATGTTGCTGGTCAGGATAATCAGCGTGTTACGGAAGTCCACCGTGCGGCCCTGGCCGTCAGTCAGGCGGCCGTCGTCCAGCACCTGCAGCAGCACATTGAACACGTCGGGGTGCGCTTTTTCAATCTCGTCGAACAGCAGCACGGCGTAGGGGCGGCGGCGCACAGCCTCGGTCAGCTGGCCGCCTTCCTCAAAGCCCACGTATCCGGGAGGGGCCCCGATCAGGCGCGCCACCGTGTGCTTTTCCATGTACTCGGACATGTCAATGCGCACCATGGCGTCCTGGCTGTCGAACAGGAACTCGGCCAGGGCCTTGGCCAGCTCGGTCTTGCCCACGCCCGTGGGGCCCAGGAACATGAAGCTGCCCAGCGGTCGGTTGGGGTCGCTCAGGCCCGCGCGGCTGCGGCGAATCGCGTCGGCCACGCTGACAATCGCGCGGTCTTGGCCGATCACGCGGTGGTGCAGCTGCTCTTCGAGCTTCAGCAGCTTCTCTCGCTCGCCTTCCATGAGCTTGTTCACGGGAATACCAGTCCAGCGGCTGACCACGGAAGCAATGTCTTCCTCGGTCACCTGGGTGTGCGCGAACTCGGCGCCCTTGAGCTTCCCCTCCAGGTCGTGCACTTCCTTTTCCAGCTGCGGCAGCTGGCCGTATTCCAGTTCGGCGGCGCGCTGCAGGTCGTAGTCACGCTTGGCTTTCTCAATGTCGGTGCGCACCTGATCCAGCGCCTCACGCTTCTCGCGCAGGGCCGCGACCTCCTGCCGCTCGCCTTCCCAGCGCGCGCGGACCTCGCCCAACTCGTCGGTAATGCCTTTGAGGGCCCCCTCAATGTCCAGCAGGCGGTTCTGGCTGTCCTGGTCCTTTTCGCGCTTCAGGGCCTCGCGCTCGATTTCCAGTTGCAGCTTGCGGCGCTCCAGCTGGTCAATGCGCTCGGGGCTGCTTTCCAGCGCCATACGCAGGCGGGCCGCCGACTCGTCAATCAGGTCAATGGCCTTGTCCGGCAGCTGCCGGTCGGTGATGTAGCGGTGAGAGAGGCTGGCCGCCGCCACCAGCGCGGGGTCGGTGATCTCCACGTTGTGGTGCACCTGATACCGCTCCTTGATGCCGCGCAGGATGGAAATGGTGTCTTCCACGCTGGGCTCGTCCACGAATACCGGCTGGAAACGGCGTTCCAGGGCCGGGTCCTTCTCGATTTCGCGGTATTCGCTCAGCGTTGTGGCGCCGATCAGGTGCAGCTCGCCGCGCGCCAGGGCCGGCTTGAGCATGTTCCCGGCATCGGGGCTGCCTTCGGTCTTGCCCGCGCCCACAATAGTGTGGATCTCGTCCACGAACAGGATGATCTCGCCCTCAGACGCGATCACCTCGTCGATCACGCCCTTGAGGCGTTCCTCGAACTCGCCCCGGAACTTGGCGCCGGCCAGCAGGCTGCCCATTTCCAGGCTCACGATGCGCTTGTTCTTCAGGCCGTCGGGCACGTCGCCCTTGACAATGCGGATGGCCAGCCCCTCGGCAATGGCGGTCTTGCCCACGCCGGGCTCGCCGATCAGCACGGGGTTGTTCTTGGTGCGGCGCAGCAGAATCTGCATGGCGCGGCGAATTTCCTCGTCGCGGCCAATCACCGGGTCAAATTTGCCGTCCTTGGCGCGCTGGGTCAGGTCGGTGCCGTACTTCGCCAGGGCGTCGAATTGCTGTTCACTGGTCTTGTTGGTCACGGTTTTTCCTTTGCGCTGCTCGGTCACAGCGCGGTTCAGGTCAGTTTCTGACGGCAGGCCCTTGCCCCGGTACTCACCGCGCAGGGCCAGCAGCAGGGTGTCGGCGGCCACGAAGGCGTCGCCCATCTGGCCGGCCAGGGTGTCGGCTTTGCCAAAGGCGCGGGCCAGCGCGGGGTCCAGATACAGGTTCTCGCCGCCGCCCTGCACGCGCGGCAGTTTGGCCAGTTCGGCGTCCAGCGCCTGACGGATGGTGCTCAGATGGCCGCCCGCCAGCGTCAGGGCGCGGGCGGCGGTGTCGTTGTCGGTCAGGGCGCGCAACAGGTGCGCGGGGGTCAGGTTCTGGTGCTGGCTGTTCTGGGCCAGTTGCTGCGCGGCCTGAAGGGCCTGCAGGCTGGCTTCGGTGAAACGTTCGGGATTCAAAGGGGAACCTCCGGGAAAGGTAGGTGGTAGGTCAACTGTCCCCTATTCTGAAACTTGAGCGAGGTTGTGTCAAGTTTATTGCGGCTTGAAAAACGTGGCTGAGGTTGCAAGGCCAGGGACCCACCCATGCCGCTGGGCGCAACGGCCACGCAACGCCCCCAGCGGCATGGTGAAGGTGTTCGATCACGCCCCGGTCACGCCCGGCGGCTTACCGTGGCCCCACCCCAGGAGGTTTTCGCCATGACTCACACCCGCACGCTCCTTCCTCTGCTGACCCTCTCCCTGCTGGGCCTCTCGGCCCCCGCCGCCGCCCAGAAAACCACCGTCACCATTGGCGGCCAGCCAGTCAGCCTGGACACCGTGAAGGTGGGCGGGCGCACCTATGTGGCCCTGGACCAGTTGCAAAAGGCTCTGACAGCGGGGGGGGGTGCCAACCAGCTTGGCGCCGCCGAAGGCTGCCTGAACGAATGGCTGTTCAACGGCACCTGGCGCCTGCGCGCCACCGCCGTCAAGTACGTGCCCGACGCGGGCAACGGCAACTACTACGGCTGGGTGGTAACCACCGAGATTCGCAATGGGGGGAAACAACTGCTGAACCTCGCCAATACCGGCATTGAGTTCGGCGTCAGCCTCGCCCTGAAAAACGGCAACACCAAAGCTCTGGGCCTGAACGGCATCGCCTCCGCTTTCAAAACGGGAACGGACCTGCCGCCCGGCGCCGGCCTCGTGATGGACCTGCCCTTCTCCTGGCAGGGCGGGAAGCCCACCAACGCCGAACTGCAGGCCAACCCGCCCGTGAAGCTGATTGTGCCGGTGGACGTGAGCGCCCTGCGCCGGGGCGGCAGCACCCTGTACAAAACCGTGAACTATGCCAAGGACCCCAATTTCCGCGTGAACCTGACCTGCAAGAAATAGAGGGAAAGAAGGTGCGCGCGGCCTGTTTCCCAGCAGGCCGCGCGCATTTTTCACCCTCCTACCCGCTTAACGCGAGAGGATGTAGTTCAGGCCGGTGGCGGGGTCCAGCACGTGCAGGGCGCCGTCGAAGCCCACGATCAGCTGGCTGCTGCCGGGAATGGCGTACAGGGTGGCGCTGCTGGCGCGGCCCTTGCTCAGCGGCGTGCCCTTGGGCGGCTCAATCAGGGTGCGGTCGCCCGTGGCCGGGTCAATACGTACCAGGGCAAAGGGCTCGGCCGACACCTGCGCCTGGGTGGTGTACAGGGCGCCGCCGCTGTAGACCAGCGCGCTGCCAATGTGCGCCGCGCCCTGGCCCTTCTTGAACACCTGCGCGCCCCCCTGGTCGGTCTGGCCAGAAATCAGACGGCGCTCGCCCGTCTTCATGTCCACGCTGACCACGATGTAGTTGGGGTTGGGCCCACCCGAGGCGTACAGGGTGGTGCCGTTCACCGCAAAGTCCCCGAAGATGGGCCCGGTGCCGGCGAGGCTGCTGGTCCAGGGGATGCCGCTGCCCTGCACGTTGTCGCCGCTGACATCAAAGCGCGAGACCGAGGTGCAGCGGTAGTCGTTTTTGGCCTCCAGCTTGAACAGCGCAAAGCCCGAGCCGATGGGGCTGTTGCTGCCCATCATGTACACGTTGCCCTCGGCGTCGGTGGCCATGTAGGTGTGCGGCAGGGCCGGATTGACCGCCTTGGGGTCCAGCTGGGTGCAGAAGTAGCCGTTGCCAGGGGCAGTGGGCTGCGGGGCCGGGGCGGGGGCAGGCGCCGCTGGCTTGGGGCCGCCCAGCAGCCCGCCCAGCAGGCCCCCCACGTTCACGTTGCCAATGGGTGTGGACACAGTGGTGTTGGGCACGGACACCCCAGGCGCGCTGGGGGCGTTTCCGCCGGTCTGGGCGGGGCGGCGGGGGTCGGCGTACTTGAGCTCCACCGTGTCGCGCACGCGGGTGTCGCCAGCGGTCGTGGGGGTCCACAGCAGAGTGCGGTCCCCGGTGCGGGGGTCAATGCGGATCAGTTGCCCCGTATGGGCCAGCAGCGAGCCGTCGGGCAGCGGCTGCACGTCGTAAATGTTGCCCAGGGTGTACAGGTCCAGCATGTCGCGGTCGCCCTGCACTTTCACGCCCTTGCCTACTTTCTCAATGGTGTTCAGGTAGCCGCTCACCACGCGGCGGTTGCCGGTGTTCAGGTCTACCGCCATCACCACGCCGAAGGGGTCCGTGTTGCGCAGCGTTTCCAGGGCGAGGTACAGGGTCTGGCCGTCCGGGGTCACAAAGCCGCCCCGGAACTGCTCGGCGCCGCCCTGGTAAAAGGTGGAGCCGCTGCCAATGGCGCCCACGCCGTCGGGGGCGCTTTTGGCCACGCAGCGCATGTTGGCGCTGTCCTTGGTGCAGTCAATCATGGCAGGCAGGGCGTGGGCCTGGGGGGCCAGCAGGCCCAGGGCAGCGGTCAGGGCAAACAGTCGCTTCATGGTGGGGGTCCTCCGGGACGGTGGGGATGGCAAGGGTCAAGACGCCAGGCGGGTCTGGGGGCCGCTGGCTAGGGGCAAAGCTGGACCCGCACGGGCCCGCTTCAGCGCAGCCCGGAGTGTAGAGCGTGAACTTTTCCGCGCTCACCGCATCTGCTCTTGACTTGGCGCGGGCAGGTCTGTAGGCCCGCGCTGGTTCACGCTGCAAAAGGCCGCCGCAGAGGCTTCCCTCGGCGGCAGTGCGGTCGTGATTCTCTGGCTGGGGCGCCTTCCCACTTACCGCTGAACGCCACCCACAAGTTCCATCATGCCGGTGCCCTTTGCGGGTTGCCCGGCCCAGGTGCCCTGCACTTCAATGGGCCCTTCCCAGTAGTCAATGCGGGTGCTGCGGCTGCGCAACTCCTGCTCGCGGCGCACGGCGCGCACGGTCAGGTCAAAGTCGTCGGCCTGCAGGCGCCAGCCCAGGGTGTAGGTGTGGCCTGCCGGACTGGTCCAGGTGTCGCCCGGGGTGGCGCGCAGGCCCGTGACGGGGCGCACCTGTCCGCCGGGGCCCACCACACTGCCGATCAATTGCGCCACCTCACCGTCCGGGCGGCGCACGCGGTACACCATCAGGTCGTCGCCGCTTTGCAGATGCACGCTGAACCAGTCCCATAGGGCCGTCTGCCCAGGAATCTGGTTGCCCCACTGGTGGTCCAGCCACGCCTGCCCCTGCACCGTCCGGCCCCCCACCATCCCTTTAAGCGCCAGGCGCGTTACCCCCTGGTAGTACAGCGCCCCCACACCGGGGCCCCCGCTGTAACCGGGCGGATGAATCACCGGGGCTTTCAGCGGCGTCAGGGTCAGGTTCAGCGGCCCCGCCTTCAGCTCGAAGGGTGCCGCAGGGCTGTTCCCCTGCTGCCGGAAGGTCCATTCGCCCTGGGCAAGTTGCAGGGGTGGAAAGGCCGCGTCACCCGAACCCGCCGGTTGCTCCAGAAAGCTCAGGGTGCCGCTGCGCAGATCGGTCACCGCCACATGCGAGATCATCAGCGGCACGGGCAGGCGGCTGTCGCGCACCCGGAACTGCGCCCAGTGCAGGGCCAGCGCCTCTTCGGGCAGGTAGGCGCTCACGTACCACCATTCCATCGGGAAGTTGTGCGGGCCGTAGTCCGTGGCGTGGGGCAGCGCGGCGGGATCCACCGTCGTCTGAACCGGCGCGCACGCGCCCAGCAGCGCAGCGGTCAGGAGGGGCAGCAGGCGTTTCATGGGGCCAGCCTAGCGCTGCAGCTGCCCGCCAGCCAGCAAAAGTGGGGCCGACCTTCCGCGCAGAAGGTCGGCCCCAGCGGGTGCGTTTCCGGTTTAGTCTTCGCCCAGGTAGGCCTTGCGCACGCTTTCGTCCTGCGCGATGTCGGCGGCGTTGCCACTGAGCTTGATCTCGCCGGTCTGCAGCACGTAGGCGCGGTGGGCAATGCTCAGGGCCATGTTCGCGTTCTGCTCCACCAGCAGCACGGTGGTCCCGCGCTCCTTGTTCAGCTTCACGATGATGTCGAAAATGGCTTCCACGAACAGGGGCGAGAGGCCCATGCTGGGCTCGTCCAGCAGCAGCAGCTTGGGCGCCACCATCAGGGCGCGGGCAATGGCCAGCATCTGCTGTTCGCCGCCGGACATGGTGCCGCCCAGCTGGTTCTCGCGCTCCTTCAGGCGGGGAAAGAAGGTAAAGCCCTCCTGAATGCGCTGCTCAATCACGGCGCGGTCGGTGACCGTGTAGGCGCCCACATCCAGGTTCTCGCGCACGGACAGGTCCTTGAAGATGCGCCGCCCTTCAGGCACATGGCTCATGCCCATCTGCAGGATGTGGTGGGCGGGAATCCCGGCAATGCTCACGCCGTTCATGGTGACGGTGCCGCGCTTGGGCTTCATCATGCCGCTGACCGTGCGCAGCGTGGTGGTCTTGCCAGCCCCGTTGCCGCCGATCAGGGCCACGATCTCGCCCTCGTTCACGGTCATGGAAATGCCCTTGAGGGCGTGAATGTGGTCGTAGTAGGTGTGAACGTCGTTCAGTTCCAGCATCGCTTCAGGCATGGGGACGCTCTTCCTTCCCGTATTCGCCGGCAGCGGCGCCCCGGCCCAGATACGCTTCCATCACGCGGGGGTCGTTGCGCACCTGGTGGGGCAGCCCCTCGGCAATCTTGGTGCCGTAGTCCAGCACGGTGATGTGCTCGGACAGGGTCATCACCAGCCGCATGTCGTGTTCAATCAGGCAGACCGTCACGCCCAGTTCGTCGCGGATGCGCCGGATCAGGGCCTTCAGGTCCTCGGTTTCGCGTGGGTTCATGCCGGCCGCCGGCTCATCCAGCAGGATCAGCTTGGGCGTGGTGGCCAGCGCGCGGGCAATTTCGAGCTTGCGCTGATCGCCGTAGGGGAGGTTGGTGGCCAGTTCCTTGCGCCACTTGCCCAGGCCCACGAAGTCCAGCATCACGCGCGCGGCGTCCCTGGCTTCCTGCTCGGAGGCGTGGAACTTCTTGGTGCGCAGCACCGCGTCTACAAAGCCGCTTTTCAGGCGCGAGTGGCGCCCCACCATGATGTTTTCCTCGCTGGTCATGGTGGAAAACAGGCGGATGTTCTGAAAGGTGCGCGCAATGCCCGCCGCTGTGACCTGATCCGGCTGCAGCCCCACCAGATTCTCGCCGGCCAGCTGGATGCTGCCCCGGGTGGGCTGGTAGATGCCGGTGACCATGTTAAAGAAGGTGGTCTTGCCTGCCCCGTTGGGCCCGATCACGCTCACGATGCTGCGTTCGGGCACGTTCATGGTCACGTCGTTCACGGCTGTCAGGCCGCCGAAGACCTTGGTAACCCCTGCGACTTCCAGAATATTGCCGCTCACTTCGCGCCTCCGCTGCGGTCATTTTCCTTGATGGGCGCCAGACCGGGGCTGTACACGTCGCCGGCGTTGCCCTTGCCCAGCGCGCCGGCATTGCCGTGCCCGCTGTCGTCTTCCTGATTGTCGTCGTGGTGCAGTTCCAGCTGGCGCCGTCTGCTGGGCAGCAGCCCTTCGGGGCGCAGCAGCATCATGGCCACCAGGATGGCGCCGAAAATCAGCTTCTGCAGCTGGCTGGGGTTCACCTGCTGGGGAATCCACTCCACGTTGGCGCTGGCTTCGCCCAGGCCCGGCAGCACGCGGAAGCGCAGCAGCGCCACCACGGCGGCCCCCAGGACCACACCAGGAATCGAGCCCATGCCGCCTAGAATCACCATCGCCAGCACCATGATGCTTTCGTTGAGCACAAAGCTTTCCGGGCTGATAAAGGTCTGCTTGGCGGCGAAGATCATGCCCATGACCCCGGCGAACGAGGCGCCCGTGGCAAAGGCGATCAGCTTGGTCTGCAGCAGCGGCACGCCCATGGCCTGCGCGGCCACTTCATCGTCGCGAATGGCAATCCAGGCGCGGCCAATGCGGCTCTTGTCCAGGCGCGTGTTGACCAGCATGATCAGCACGATCACCACCAGCACCAGCAGGTACAGGAACAGCAGGTTGTACTGCGATTCCTCGAAGCCCAGGGCGCCGGCCAGGGCGTTAAAGCCGGGCACTGAAGCGCTACCCACGGGGGTAATCCCCTGTGAGCCGGCCGAGTACAGGTCCAGGTTCAGCGCCAGCACGCGAATCACTTCGCCCAGGCCCAGGGTAATGATGGCCAGATAGTCGCCCTTGAGTTTCAGCACCGGCAGGCCGATCAGCACGCCCACCACGGCAGCCGTGAAGATGGACAGCGCCAGGAACAGCCAGAAGAAGGCCGGGTTGATGCCGCCCGAGAGCCCTTCGGCCTGGCCCGACATCATCACCAGAGCAGCGCGGGTGACCAGAAATACACCGGCGACGCCCAGCAGGGCCGTGATCACGCGGCTAAAGCTCAGCAGGACGCCGCGCACGTCGCGTCCGCGTGCCTGCGCCAGGGCCTGACCCACCAGCACAGCGCCGCTGATGAGCAGCAGTGCGGCCAGGGCCACCAGGCTCCAGGGCTGCTCGCCCAGGGTAAAGACACTGCGGCCCAGGAAGAACCACGCCACCAGGGCCACGATCATGCCCAGGGCCACGGTCCAGGCAGCGCCAGGGCGGACCTGTTCGGCGCGGCGTTTCTGCAGGGCAAGGTAGCCCCCCAGGCCGCCCACCAGCGACACGGCGCCCAGCGCCAGGGTGCCCATGGCGTTGGCCCCCGGGTTTTCCCCGAAGTAGCCCAGAATTTCCGAGAAGCGCGGGCTGGCAAAGATAGACCATGTGTAGGCCCCCACCGCAAAGAAAGCGATGTAGCCCAGGTCCAGCAGGCCCGCCAAACCCACCACGATGTTCAGGCCCAGGGCCAACGCGGCGAAGATCATGACCTGAATGCTCAGGTCCAGCAGGCTGGTGTCCGCGCGGCCTGCCAGCGGGAGTACGAACAGCAGACTGCCCAGCGCCACAACGGCCTTGACGACGGGGTGCGCCCGCCAGAGATAGGCAAACAGGATGTTGGCCAGGAAGAGGCTGACCAGCACCGCTTCGACAATGGGGTTTTTCAGGACCGCGCCCAGCTGGCCCATCTGCTGGATCAGATCACTGTTGTGCGACACCAGCAGTGCGGCGCTGGTGATCAGGAAAAACAGCAGCAGCAGCACCGATTGCTCGGCCTGTGACGCCCGCGCCGGCTTTCTCGCGGCGGTCATACTTTCTCCACGTTGCTCTTGCCGAGCAGGCCGGTGGGCTTAAAGATCAGAATGAGCACCAGCACGATAAAGGCCCCAATCCGCTGGTACGAGGCGTCTACCGCTTCCAGGTTGGCGATGCCCGTCACCCCGCCCAGCACGCTCATGGCACCGATGAGGTTCTGAATGACGCCCAGGGTCAGGCCGCCCAGTACCGCGCCCGGAATCGAGCCGATGCCGCCCAGCACGGCCGCCGTAAAGGCGATGATGCCCGGGTCAAAGCCGCTGTAGGCGTTCACGGTGCCGAACTTCATGCCGAACAGCACGCCGCTGATGCCGCCCAGCGCCCCGCCGATGAGGAAGGTGGCGCTGATCATGCGGTTGGCGTCAATGCCCATCAGGCCGGCCGTCACGCGGTCCTGGGCCACGGCGCGGATGGCCTTGCCCATGCGGGTGCGGTTCACCAGATAGTTCAGGGCCGCGAGGCTGACCAGCGACACCACAATCACGATGATGTCGGTCACCTTGACCCGCACGCCAATGGTATTCAGGAAGCTGCCCACGCCCGCGCAGGAGCTTTCGGGACCGCAGAAGGGGCCAGCAAAGCCTTGGGGCAGGGTGTAGGTCAGGTCAAAGCGGCCCTGGAAGCCTTCGATGATGCGCAGCACGTCCTGCAGAATCAGCGACACCCCAATGGCCGTAATCAGCGGCACCAGCTTGGGCGCGTTGCGCAGCGGGCGGTAAGCGAGGCGCTCAATCAAGACGTTCAGGGCGCCGGCGATCACCATGGCGGCCAGCAGCGCGATCAGCAGCTTCAGGTAGCCGTTCATGTTCACGCCAGCCAGCACACGGAAAACCTCAAAGCCCACCACGGCGCCGGTCACGAACACTTCGCTGTGCGCAAAGTTGATCAGCTGCAGCACGCCATACACCATGGTGTAGCCCAGCGCGATGATCGCGTAGACGAAGCCCAGCACGAGCCCGCCCACAATCACCTCCACCAGGAACGGCGACAAAGTGGCGAAATCCAAAGAACTCAACTCCTTTCAACAGAGGGGAGGGCGCAGCCCAGCATGGGAGCGGCGCCGCAGGAAGCGGAAGGGAAGCGGGCAGGCGGGCAAGACGTGGGCTGTGGGAGGTTGTCAGAGGAACCGGTCACGGGCCGCGCCGCTTCTGAAGCCTGGGTCTGTGTGCATGGTACTGCGCGGGTGCATCGCACGGGCAGATCGCTCACCCTGCCGTCCAGCCTTTCTGACCGAAAACTGATAAGGCTGCTCCGCTATACACATGCAAAGGGCCGGGCCGCGTGGCCCGGCCCCAGGATGGTACGGGGGTCTGCTCGGTGGTGGGTCCAGGGTGTCTAGCCGCTGGACCCACCCAGAAAAGGATTACTGCTTGGCGGGCTTGACGGGAATGCTGGTGCTGAGCTTGAACTGGCCGTTCGTCACGTTCATCACGTACAGGGTGGCGGCCTTGCGGTCACCAGCCGAGTTGAAGCTGACGTTGCCGGAGAGCAGGCCGGTGTAGTTGCCCTTGCGAATGGCGCTTTCCACCTGCGCGCGGCTGGGCAGCTTGTTGCCGTTGGCCCGCACCGCATTCAGCACGCCCTGCACCACGACCTTCGCCGCGTCATACCCGAACGCGCCGAAACCCTGGGCGTCGTCGTTGAAGGTCTTCTTGTAGTTGGCCGCGAACACCTTGGAGGCGGGCAGCGCGCTGATGGGGGCAGCCACAGTGGTGAAGTAGATGTTGTTGGCGTTGGCCTGACCGACGATGACGGGCAGTTCGCCGCTGTCCAGACCGTCGCCGCCCACCACGGGGGTGGCGATGCCGGCTTCACGCAGCTGCTTGATGAACACGCCCACCTGGTTGTAGATGCCGCCGAAGTAGATCGCGTCGGGCCGCTGCAGACGGATCTTCGAGATGATGGTCGAGAAGTCGCTCTTCTCTTCCGTCCCTTCGTTTGCCACCACGCTAACGCCCTTGGCCTTCAGCGCCTTTTCCACTTCCTTGGCCAGACCTTCGCCGTAAGCGGTTTTGTCGTTGAGGACGTAGACCTTCTTGGCCTTCAGGTTGCCCGAGATGAAGTTGGCGCCAGCGGGGCCCTGGGCGTCGTCGCGGGCCACGATGCGGTTCATGTTGCTCAGGCCACGGTCGGTCACGCCGTTGGCGGTGTTGGCGGGCGAGACCATCGCCACGCGGCTCTTGACCAGCACGGCGCTGGCGGGGATGGCCACGCCGCTGTTCAGGGTGCCCACCACAGCCAGAATCTGGCGGTCAGCGGCGATCTTGTTGGCGGCGGAGGTGCCGGTGGCGGGGTCGGCCTGGTCGTCGTAGGGGACCAGGACGAGGTCGAAGCCGAGCTTTTTGAACGCGGCCTTGTACTCGTTGACGGCGAGCTGGGCGCCGTTGCGGATCTGGGAACCCAGGTCGCTCTGGCCGCCGGACAGCGGGCTGAGGCTGGCGATCTTGATGGTGGTCTGGGCGGAGGCGGTGCCCAGCGCCAGGGCGGCCAGGACGGTCAGCGTAAACGCGGTCTTCTTCATGAATCCTCCGAATATAAATGCACGTCGGGCCTGAGAAGTTGCCCGGGTGCGGTGTAGAGATGCGGCAATTTTAGAAGCGGCTTTAGGGTCTGTCAATGCGCTATTCATGAGTCAGCTTGAAATGTTTCAGTCATATTGGCAGTGCTGCGCATCATCTGTTGCGAATTTTGAACTTGGTTCGGCAATAGTTGTGCGTCAACTTGCACATCGTCTCAAAGTTAGAGCCGCCTGAGCAGGTCTGTGCGCAAGTCTGCGCTGGGTTAGGGGTGGATTGCGCCGCGCCTGCAAGAGCCAAAACGCAATCCAATGCCCCGGTTGTCTAAAGAGGAAAGGGCGAACAATCGCAATCGCAGCCCGCAGAGGTGGAGGTCCTGGCGAGGCCCGCTTGGCAGGTGACTGGTCATGGAGAATGCAGGCAGGGCGGTGTCAGACCTGTTTTTGGAGTAGGCAGGCTGTACGCAAGCAGGGGTGAGAGTCATTGTGCGGCTGGGCCATGGAACAAGGCCCCAGGACGCTCCACCCTCTCGCTTTATTTGTCGGCGCTGCTGGCCTTTTTCTTCCCCTTCGGCAGCTGCCAGTTCCTTAAGAAAGAGGTGGCCCACTTCTGCAGCTGCCTCTTGCGGGACTCGCTCTGTTCGCCCCAGGGCCCTGAAAGGTACACACCCTCAGGAACCCTGGGTGTTGCTGTCAGATCAGGTCCAGGTACCGTTCCAGTTCCCAGGCGTGGACCGCTGCGCTGTACTCGCGCCACTCGGCCCGCTTGGCGGCCACGAAATGGTCCAGCACATGGTCGCCCAGCGCGCGGGCCATCACCTCGTCTTTTTGCAACTCGTCCACGGCTTCGCGCAGATCGGTGGGCAGTTCGCGCACGCGGTGGTGGCGCTTTTCGCGCACAGTCATCTTGAAGATGTTGCGCTGAATGGCGGGGGGCGGCTCCATCTCCTGCTCAATGCCGTCCAGGCCGGCGGCCAGCATCACCGCCAGCGCCAGATAGGGATTGCAGCTGGGGTCCGGCATGCGCATCTCCGCGCGGGTGGAATGGCCGCGCTTGGCTGGAATGCGGATCAGCGCCGAGCGGTTGCTGGTGCTCCAGGCCACGTTCACGGGAGCCTCAAAGCCCGGCACCAGCCGCTTGTAGCTGTTGACCAGCGGGTTGGTGATCGCCACCATGCCGCCCGCATGGTCCAGCAGCCCGGCGATGAACTGCAGCGCAGTGCGCGACAGGCCGTATTCGCCGTCCGGGTCGGCAAAGGCGTTGGCGCCGCCTTTGAAGAGGCTCAGGTGGCAGTGCATCCCCGAGCCGTTCACGCCCGGCATCGGCTTGGGTAGAAAGCTGGCTAGCAGGCCGTATTCCAGCGCCACCCGCTTGACCACAAACTTGAAGGTGGCGATGCGGTCGGCGGTCTCCAGCGCCGGGGCGTAGCGGAAGTCAATCTCGTGCTGGCCGGGCGCGACCTCGTGGTGGGCGGCTTCGATTTCAAAGCCCATCTCGACGAGCTTGTTGGTGATCTCGCGGCGAATGCGCTCGCCCTTGTCAATGGGCGCCAGATCAAAGTAGCCGGCCTTGTCGTGGGTGACGGTGCTGCCCCGGCCATCGGGGGTGCGCTCGAACAGAAAGAACTCGGGCTCGGTGCCCACGAACATCTCGAAGCCCATTGCCGCCGCGCGGGCCATCTGGCGCTGCAGCACCTGCCGGGGGTCGCCCTCAAAGGGGGTGCCGTCGGGCAGGGTCACGTCGCAAATCAGGCGGGCCACCTTGCCGCGCTCGCCTTCCTCGCGGGAAAACTGCGGATAGATCAGAAAGGTACCCAGGTCCGGGCGCAGCAGCATGTCGGACTCTTCCACGCGGGTAAAGCCTTCCACGGCGCTGCCATCAAAGGTCACGTCGCCGCTCAGGGCTTTGGCGAACTGGGATTTGGGGACCTCCACGTTCTTGGTGGTGCCCAGAATGTCAGTGAATTGCAGGCGCAGAAATTTGACTTCGGCGTCCTGAAGCTCGGTCAGGATCTGCTCGCGGGTGGGGGTGGCGGGGCGGGGCGTCATGACAGCGGTCCTCCGGGGGCGCGGGAAATGCCGACATGCTACGGCCTGGACAGAGCAGGGCCAACTGTTTCCAAAACGTCGACCCAAAGAAGGACACTCTGCCAGATCTGGCTAAACAAATTGCACGCTGTGGCCCGAGAACCCGGACGACCACGCTTCGTTGCCGCATCTTGTTCAGAAGTTTGCGTTGACCCTGCCCAGGGCTGCCTCCTATACTCGCGCAGAAGGAAGCCCGGCAGGGGGACACAGGCACAGCGGCGTGCACTTTCACGGGATGCGTCCGGCACGCCCGCTCCGCGCCCCCCGCCCGCGCACAGGGAGCGACATGAACCATGATTTCGATGTGATCTCGGCGGCCCGCAACTGGCGAACCGACGCCTCGACCAGCGCCACCCCCCACGACATCGTGTCCGGGGTGTACGCCAGCGACGTGCTGACACTGGAAGGGCTGAAAACCCGCCTGAGCAAGCCGACGTTCAAAAGCCTGCAGGCCACCCTGGAGCGCGGCGCCACCCTGGATCCCAGCATTGCCGACACCGTGGCTCTGGCCATGAAGACCTGGGCGATGGAAAAGGGCGCCACGCACTACACCCACTGGTTCCACCCCCTGACCGGGTCTACCGCCGAGAAGCACGATTCCTTTGTGTCGCCGGATGGCGACGGCGCGGCCATTGCGGCCTTCAGCGGCAAGGAACTGATTCAGGCCGAGCCTGACGCCTCGTCTTTCCCCTCGGGCGGCCTGCGCGCCACCTTTGAAGCGCGTGGCTACACCGCGTGGGACGCCTCGTCACCCGCTTTCATCATGCGTCACGCCAACGGCGCGACCCTGTGCATTCCCACGGCCTTTGCGTCCTGGACCGGTGAGGCGCTGGACAACAAGACGCCGCTGCTGCGCTCGGTGGAAGCGCTGAACAAGGCCGTGACCCCCGCCCTGAAACTCTTTGGGGCCAGCGAGGGCACCCGCGTGAGCAGCACCCTGGGCGCCGAGCAGGAATACTTCCTGATTGCCGAGGAATACTTTTACCGCCGCCCCGACCTCGTGATGACCGGGCGCACCCTGTTCGGCGCGCAGCCCCCGCGCGGCCAGGAGCTGGAAGACCACTATTTCGGCGCCATTCCTGACCGCGTGCTGAGCTTTATGACCGACGCCGAAACCCAGCTGTACGCCCTGGGGATTCCGGTCAAGACCCGGCACAACGAGGTGGCCCCCGGGCAGTTTGAAATTGCCCCGATTTTCGAAGACAGCAACATTGCCGCTGACCACCAGCAGCTCACCATGCAGGTGCTGCGCAACACCGCGCGCAAGTACGGCCTCGTGGCCCTGCTGCACGAGAAGCCCTTTGCCGGCGTGAACGGCTCGGGCAAGCACTGCAACTGGAGCATGGCGACCAACAAGGGCGAGAACCTGCTGGAGCCCGGCGACACCCCGCACGAGAACCTGCAGTTCCTGTTCTTCACCTCGGCGGTCATTAAGGCGGTGGACGACCACCAGGACCTGCTGCGCATCAGCGTGGCCAGCGCCAGCAACGACCACCGCCTGGGGGCCAACGAGGCGCCGCCCGCCATTCTGTCCATTTTCCTGGGCAGCGAACTGACCGAGATCTTCGACCGTCTGGAATCCGGTCAGGGTGGGCGCGGCAGCGAGGCCGGGCTGCTGGGCCTGGGCACCAACGTGCTGCCCCCGCTGCCCCGCCACGCCGGGGACCGCAACCGCACCAGCCCCTTTGCCTTTACCGGCAACAAGTTCGAGTTCCGCGCAGCGGGCAGCAGCCAGAGCATCTCCTTCCCCATCACGGTGCTGAACACCATCGTGGCCGACGCCGTGAGCCAGCTGGCTGCCGAACTGGAAGCCAAGCTGAGCGCGGGCGAAGACCTGAACGCGGCCGTGGCCGATATCGTCAAGGCCACCTACGCCAAGCACAAGCGCATCGTGTTTAACGGCGACGGCTACAGCGAGGAATGGCACAAGGAAGCTGAGCACGAGCGCGGCCTGCTGAACCTGCGCACCACGCTGGACGCGGTCAAGCACCTGACCGATGAGAAGAACGCGGGGCTGTTCAGCAAATTTGGTGTCCTGAGTGACCGCGAACTCGCCGCGCGCCAGGAAATCATGTACGACATCTACTTCAAGACGGTGAATATTGAGGGCGAGACCACCGAATACATGGCCCGCACCATGATTCTGCCTGCCGCCGTGAAGTACCTGGGCGACCTGCACGCCGCTGGACAGGGCCGCGCCGTGAAGGCCATCGCCACTGAAGTGGAAGCTGCCGCCGACGCCCTGTACGACGCCACCCAGACCCTCAGTGCGCACAACGCAGCTCTGGGCGGCGACGAGGTGCACGAAAAGGCCCACCACATGCGCGACCATGTGCTGCCCGCCATGCAGGACGTGCGCACGGCCGCTGACCGCCTGGAGAAACTGGTGGCCGAGGCCCACTGGCCCCTGCCCACCTACCGCCAGATGCTGTTTGTGAAGTAAGGCGGGTAGGCATCAAGCGCCCTGGAACGGAGGTTCCGGGGTGCTTTTTTGGGATGTCGGGAAACAGGGACAGGCAGGCGTGGGCTTGACACGCCAATCAGTTCAGCGTAGGTCGCCCCACAGCCCACAGCCCACAGCCCACAGCCCACAGCCCACAGCCCACAGCCCACAGCCCACAGCGGTACACTAAATCCGTGCTGAACCTGCTGCGCCGACCTGCTGTGACCCCTGCCGAACTGGACGAGGGACTGGCGGCGCTGGGGCTGGATGGCTCGCAGCATGTGATCGTGCATGCCAGCCTGAAATCGTTCGGCACGCTGGACGGCGGGGCCAAGGCGGTGGTGGACGCCCTGGCTGCCCGCACGGCCACGGTGGTGGCCCCAGCCTTTACCTACAGCACGCTGCTCACACGGCCTACCTCGGTCACGCACGCGCGTTTTCACCGGACCTCGCGGGTCAGCCGGGATATTGGGCGGGTGCCGCAGGAACTGGTGGACCGTCCCGAAGCCCAGCGGTCTTTCCACCCTACCCTCAGCTTTATCGCGCTGGGCCAGGAAGCCGGGCGGATTACTCAGGCGCAGACCCTGCAAAGCCCCTACCAGCCCATCGGCGCCCTGTACGACCTGGACGGCTACGCCCTGCTGATGGGCGTGGATTTTGGCAGCAACACCAGCGTGCATTACGGCGAGCATCTGGCCGGGATGCCGCTGCTGACCCGGTATGTGCCGCTGGGCGGGCAGGTGGTGCCCACCGCCTTCCCCAACTGCTCGGCCGATTTCGACAACCTTGCCCCGCAGGTGCACCTGGGCCTGCGCAGCGTGCAGGTGGGCAGCGCCACGCTGCGGCTGTACCGGGTGCGGCGGCTGGTAGACACCACCGTGCGCCTCCTGCAGCAGGACCCGGAAGCCCTGCTGTGCACCTACCGCTCCTGCCGCTGCCAGGAGGTGCGCGCTCTGGTGCGCGAGCAGGGCCTGATCCCGCGCCGCCACGTGGGTCTGGTCAGCTGAGAGCGGCACGCGGATCACTTGAGGGGCAGGCACCCAGCGTCGCCGGGGAAACGAAGTGAGACGCCGGGAAAGGCAGCGGCGCGGGTGGCCTGGAGGCGCCACAGGTTGATCCTGCAGTGAAGCTGTCCCCGGCTGTGCTCCTCTTACCCCAGCCGTTTTTCGCTGCTGTGGCCGGGGCGCACCTTCAGCTCGGGGCGCACGTGGTGGGCTGCGTGGTTGGCCGCCACCGCCGCCTGCGCCAGTCCCACGGAAATCAGCTTGAAGTCCCCGCCAGACTGCGCGGCGTCCCCAGCCACGAACACGCCCGCCAGCGCGGTGGTCCCGCCCGGCCCATCGGGGACATACTCGCCCTGCCAGTCCAGCGGCCAGCCCAGGGTGGGGGAGAGGTCAGGCAGGTAACCATTCAGAACCAGCACCGTGTCGGCGGGGACGGTCTGGGCCTCGCCATTCACCGTCAGGTGCGCGGCGCCTGGACTCAAGGCATTCAGGGTGGCAGGGGCCAGGATCCGCAGGCGGCCCCCGGCCTGCGCGGCCCCCAGAGCTTCCAGCTCGGCCGGCCGGCCCCGGAATCCGGCGCGGCGGTGAGTCAGGGTGACCAGGGCGCCGGCCTCGCTCAGCTCCAGCGCGGCGCGGGTGGTCTGTGGCACGCCACCCACCACCAGCACGCGGCGGCCCCGCAGGGTGGCGGGATCGGGCAGGTCAGTGCGCACGTCGGGGTGCTCGCCGGGCACGCGGGCCTCGCGGGGCAGCAGTGCGCCCATACCGGGGGCCAGAACCACCGCCTTGGCCGTGAAGGTGCCGAGGCCAGCCGGGGTCTGGGCCTGCACCTGCCAGCTCCCGTCCACCCGGCTGAGGCCCTGGGCCAGCGTGTGCAGGTGCCACGCCACGGGCAGTCCGTCCAGTTGCCGCACCAGCCCGGCCACCACCTCGGCGGCGGGGGTGGCCGGCAGGCCCGGCACGTCGTACACGCGCTTGTCGGGGTACAGGGCACTCAGCTGGCCGCCGGGTTCGCCCCGGGCGTCCAGCAGCCGCACCTGCAGCCCGCGCCACGCCGCGTAGAACGCTGCGTGCAGCCCGGCCGGGCCAGCCCCGATCACCACCACATCTGCGTGCAGGTCCGTCATGGCCGCGAGTATGCCAGAGAGGCGGCACAGAAAACGTCCCCGGCGCGGCAGGCCAGGGACGGGAAAGGGTGGGGTCAGCTCTTGCGAATGCCCAGCATCAGTTCGCGGTGCACCACCTTGGCGCGGGGACGGCCCAGGGCCTTGCCCTGCTCCAGCTCGTGGGCGTCCAGCGCCTGCCAGTCTTCAAAGGAGTACACATGCACGCCCTTGCCGCGCAGCAGGGCCTCCACGGCGTCCCGGTCCGGCTGCGCCGCTGGGGGCAGCGCGCCGGCCTGGGCGTCGGCCAGCAGGCCCGCCACGGTGTCGGTGGCGTCCTTGCGGTTGGTGCCTACCACGCCGCTGGGCCCGCGCTTGATCCAGCCGGCGGTGTACTCACCGGGGCGGCCGTCCACGCGACCCTCTGTGTTGGGAATCACGCCGCGTTTTTCGTCGAAGGGAACCCCACTCAGGGCCACACCCCGGTAGCCCACGCTGCGCAGCACCATCTGCACGGGCAGCACCTCGTATTCGCCGGTGCCCACCGCGTTGCCGCCCTCGTCCAGGCGGTTGCGTTCTACCTTCAGGCCGCCCACGCGCCCCTGGCCGTCGTCCAGAATTTCCACGGGCGACACCAGAAAGCGCAGGTGCACGCGCCGGGGCTTGCCTTCAGCCTCGCGCGCCGCAAAGTCGCGCAGCACTTCCACATTCTTCTTCTTGGTGTTGTCCGTGATGGCCGCTTCCTCGGCGTCGGTCAAGGCAATCTCAGCCGGGTTCACCACCGGCTCGGCGTCGCTGAGCTCGCCAAACTCGCGCAGTTCCTTGGTGGTAAAGGCCGCCTGGGCAGGCCCCCGGCGCCCCAGAATCCAGATGTCGCGCACGTGGCTGTGTTCCAGGGCGTCCAGCGCGTGGGCGGCGATGTCGCTCTCGTGCAGCTCCTGGGTGGTCTTGGCCAGAATGCGGCTCACGTCCAGCGCCACGTTGCCCACACCCACCACGGCCACGCCGCTGGCGTGCAGGACCATCTCGCGCGCCGCCGCGTCGGGGTGGCCGTTGTACCACGCTACGAATTCGGTGGCGCTCATGCTGCCGGCCAGATCCTCGCCGGGAATGCCCAGGCGGCGGTCGCTGCTCGCCCCCACCGCGTACAGCAGGGCGTCGTAGTGGGCGCGGGCGTCCTCGTAGGTGAGATCCGTGCCGAATTCCACGTTGCCGAAAAAGCGCACGCGGGGGTCGGCCAGTGTCTTTTCAAAGCCCCGGGTCACGCTCTTGATGGTCAGGTGGTCCGGCGCCACCCCGTAGCGCACCAGGCCATACGGCGTGGGCAGGCGGTCGTAGACATCCACCTGCACGGGCACGGCGGTCTGTTTCAGCAGCGCTTCGGCGGCAAAAACGCCGCTGGGGCCGCTGCCAATCACGGCCACGCGCAGGGGACGGGCTTCGGTGTAGGTCACGTTCACCGGCTGAGTGTACGCACACCCGGGGCGCGCTGGGAATGCCAACTGTCCAGCGATGACGGTTTGAGGGTGTCACTGTTCTAGGCAGAGGGGGGTGTTCAACGTGCCGCTGTCTGCCTAGGCACACGCGTTTCTTAAGAACCCTTCAGCACTCTCTCTTCTCCAGTGAGAAAAAGTGTGCAAGATGAAGAACGTTCGGGGCGGGGTGTCTTCACCTGCGTCCCCGTGAAAATCGGCCCGTCGCCTTGGCCTTGTGTGTCTCTGGCGCAGCCCTGGGAGGGGGTGCGGGGCAGGAAAAAAGGGGGAAACAACATGCGCAGCCGCCGCGTGCGGGCGGCCCAGATTTTGCTGGGCGCCCTGATTGTGCTGAACGTGCAGCAGGCGTGGGCCCACAACTGGTGGTTCTGGCACTGGGACCAGAGCACCCTGGGCGTGGGCATCTGGAACGATCTGGCCGAGGCCGAGGCGGTGCGCGCCGAGTGGGACAGCCGCACGGACCTGAGCCTGCCCCGGCGCAGCAGCCACACCGACCTGAGTGTGTTTGGCGGCAACTTTGGCGACACCGGCTGGTGGGGGCTGGCCAGCATTGAGGGCTGGGGCCTGGACTGGCCCTGGCACTGCCCCACCATCGTGGCCTGCCGGGTCACCCACGGCCACGCCCGCTTCAACTCCTTCTACGGTGGCACCACGGGCACGGGCTCGGGCAGCGACAAGCGCGGGGTCTACTGCCAGGAAGTAGGGCACCTGTTTGGCCTGGACCACAGCAACACTGGCGACTGCATGGGCAAGGGCTACTTCAACAACGTCAACCTCACCGGCCCGCACAACTGGTCGGATATCAACAGCCGGTACTGAGAGGGGGCCTGCCATGAAACTTCCTATCGTTCTGGCGCTTCTGAGTGGCCTGCTGGTGACGCAGTGGCTGGTGCCCGTGCGGCCCCGGGGCCTGCAGACCCCGCCCGGCATGCACGCCAGCTGGGTCCATTTCGCCCGCTCACTGGACGAGGCGGTCAAGCTCTCGCAGGTCGTGGTGGTGGCGCGCGTGGTGGGCGTCAAGCGCGCCAGCGACCTGACGGTGAAGGCTGAGGGCGAACCCGGCGGCGTGGACCGCGTGCCCGCCGAGCGGGTGCTGCTGGACGTGCAGGCGCTGTACGGCACGGCCCCGGCGCAGCTCACCCTCTTTCATACGGGCACGAGCACCGGGCAGCTGACCGACAAAACGCCACCTGAAAAAGCCAGGGACCAGAAGCCTATGGATCATCACGCGCCCACCCAGACCACCTCGCGCACCACGCTCCTGGAGGACGACCCGGAATACAAGGAGGGCCAGCAGTATGTGCTCTTCCTGCGCCCGGGCCCCACCCTGGACGGCACCAGGACCCTGCGCGTCATTGCCCCCGAAGGCCGCTACGAACTGCAGGGGAGCCGCCTCGTGCCTGTGACCACGCGCGGCGCGGCCAAGGAAATCGCCAGCCTCAGCTTGCCCCAGCTGGCTGAGCGCCTGAAGGCCATGTCCAGAACTCGGTTCCCGAACGTGGATATCCGTCCGCTGCCGAACTTCCCGCTGACGCCCACCCTGCCCACACCTCCCTGAGAGCGGTCACCACAAGCCCTGAGGGTGAACCCTTCGGGGTATGTGAGGCGAGCGGCACGAATGACCGTGACAGACAGCGGTTGGGGTGGCGTTAAGGGGGGGGCGTTCTTCCCCTCAGCGGAACGGAGCACTGCTGTGACAGCACAACAAAGCCCCCCGTGCAGATGACGGGGGGCTGGCGGGTGGGCTGGTTTAAGCAGCCGCGATCTGCTGCAGGGCAGATTCGTTTTTCAGGGTGATCTTGCCGTAGCCGGCGCTGATCACGCCTTCGCGGCTCAGCTCGCCCACGACCTTGGTGACGGTCTCGCGCACGCTGCCGACCGCAGCGGCCAGCTCGTCGTGGGTGGCGTAGATCATGGTCTCGCCGCTGTCAAGCTGGGTGGCCAGCGCGGTGTCCTTCAGCTCCAGCAGCTCACCGGCGATGCGGGCGCGTAGGCGCTTGCCCACCAGGCGGTAGATGCTCTCGTAGGCACGCTCCAGGGTGCGCACGAGGTGGGTGGTCACCACGAGGTTGTCCTCGGCGCTCATCAGGGCGGGGTTGATCACGTCAATGGCGCTGTCGGTCACCGCTTCGGCAAAGTAGGCACGGTTGACGCCAGCCAGGGCTTCTTCGCCGAAGTATTCACCGGGCTTGACATAGCGCAGGGTCAGGCCGTTGCCATCGTCATCCATGGTGTGCACACGCACCAGACCGGTCGAGACGCGGTAGAGCATGTCGCTCTTGCCAGGGTAGAGGATGACGGCGCCGGGGCGGTAGGTCACGGTGTCAACGAAGGTGCGGGTATTCGCAGTAGTCATTGTGTCGCCTCCTGAGGCGGAAGTGGTGGGAACTGTGGGCCGGGACCATTCCCGACGTGCTCACAGTGTAACCCAAAATCACTTTTTTGTAAACAGTTTTGTTTCTTTAATCCGTATTGAGCTTACAGACTGGCCGACAGGTCATGTGGCAGCCGAGGTGCGCTGGGTGGGCATTTCTGGCAGGGTGCCCCGCCGCTCGTCTCTCATCAGTGGCCCATGAAGGTGCAAAAAAAACCGGGGCGCAGGAGCCCCGGCTTTCGGTCACGCTGACGCTTACAGCTCGTCCTCGCGGCGGATGGGGAAGGCGCTGATCACGCTGTCCTTCTCGGCAATGTTGATGACCTTCACACCCTGGGCGTTGCGGCCGGTCACGCGCACCTCTTCCACGCGGGTGCGGATCACGGTGCCCTTCTCGGTCAGGACCATCAGCTCCTCGTTGCCTGCCACGCGCGCCAGGGTCACCAGCTTGCCGGTCTTGTCGGTCACGTCCAGGGTGATCACGCCCATGCCGCCGCGCCCCTTGGCGGGGTAGTCGGCCACTGGGGTGCGCTTGCCCAGGCCGCATTCACTGACGGCCAGCAGTTCGCTGTCGGCATCGCTGCCAGGGACCAGCGCCATGCTGACCACGGCGTCGTCCTCTCCGTCGCGCAGGCGGATGCCGATCACGCCCTGGGTGGCGCGGCCGGTGTCGCGCACCTCGCTGCTCTCAAAGCGCATGGCCTTGCCGTTGCGGGTGGCCAGCACCACATGGTCGCCGTCCTGCACTATCCCGACCCCGATCAGCTCGTCGCCGCTCTGCAGGTTGATGGCAATCAGGCCCGCCGAGGTGATGTTGCCGTAGTCGGTGATCATCGTCTTTTTCACGATGCCGTTCTTGGTGGCAAAGATGAAGCAGCCCGTCTCGTCAAAGCCCTTCACGCTCAGCACGCTGGCAATGCTCTCGTCCTCGCGCAGGCTGGGCAGCAGGTTGCGGATGTGCGTGCCCTTGGCGTCGCGCCCGGCTTCGGGCAGGTCGTAGATCTTCTCGTGGAACACGCGGCCCTGATCCGTAAAGAACAGCAGGTAGTCGTGCGTGGAGCCCACGAACACGCGGGTGTTCACGTCTTCCTCGCGCAGCTTGCCGCCACTGGCACCGCGTCCGCCCCGGCTCTGGGCGCGGTAGGCGTCCAGCTTGGTGCGCTTCAGGTACCCAGCCTTGGTCATGGTGATGACCATGTCCTCGACGGCAATCAGGTCTTCCTTGGAGATGTCCTCTTCCAGCAGGGTGATGGTGCTGCGCCGCTCGTCGCCGTAGGCGTCGCGCACATGGCGGATTTCCTTCTTGATCTCGCGCCACAGCAGCTTCTCGTCGCCCAGAATGGACTGCAGGAAGGCGATGGTCTTCTGCAGTTCGTCGTACTCGCCCTGCAGCTTCTCGCGCTCCAGGCCCACCAGTCGCTGCAGGCGCATGTCGAGAATCGCCTGCGACTGTACCTCGGTCAGGCCAAAGCGGGCCATCAGGGCGTCACGCGCCTCGGCGCCGGTGTTGCTGGCGCGGATCAGGCTGATGACCTCATCAATGTGGTCCAGCGCCTTCAGCAGCCCTTCCAGGATGTGGGCGCGTTCCAGGGCCTTATCCAGGTCGTACTGGGTGCGGCGGGTCACCACATCCTTGCGGTGGGCCAGGAAGTACCCCATCGTGTCGATCAGCGGCAGCACGCGCGGCTCGCCGTTCACGATGCTGAGGTTGATGACCGTGAAGGTGCCCTGCAGCTGGGTGTACTTGTACAGCTGGTTGAGCACCAGCGTGGGAATCGCGCCGCGCTTCAGGTCAATCACGATGCGCACGGGGTCCTTGCGGTCCGACTCGTCCCGCAGGGCGGCGATGTCCGGAATCTTGCCCGCCTTGTACATTGCCGAGATCGTCTGGATCAGGTTGGTCTTGTTCACCTGATACGGAATCTCGGAGATGATGATCTGGGTGCGGCCGTTCTTCTCGTCAATGCGGGCCTTGCCGCGCACCTTCAGGCCGCCGTGGCCGGTGGCGTACGCCTCGCGGATGCCGGCCTTGGAGATGCGCCCGCCGGTGGGGAAGTCCGGGCCATGCACGTGGTTCATCATCTCGTCCAGGCCAATGTTGGGGTTTTCAATCAGCGCCAGCAGGCCGTTGCAGATTTCGGTGAGGTTGTGCGGCGGAATGTTCGTCGCCATGCCCACGGCAATCCCCGAGGCCCCGTTGATCAGCAGGTTCGGCACCGCGCTGGGCAGCACCGAGGGCTCTTCGGTGGTCTCGTCGTAGTTGGGCTTGAGGTCCACCGTCTTTTTTTCCAGGTCGGCCAGCACTTCTTCGGCCACCTTGGTCATGCGCGCTTCGGTGTAGCGCATGGCGGCGGGCGGGTCACCGTCAATGGACCCGAAGTTGCCCTGCGGGTGCACCATCGGGTAGCGCATGTTCCACCACTGGCCCAGACGCACCATCGCGTCGTAAATTGACGAGTCGCCGTGCGGGTGGTACTTCTTCATGACCTCGCCTACCACCGACGCACTCTTGGCGTGCTTCTGGTTGGCGTACAGGCCTTCCAGCAGCATGGCGTACATGATGCGGCGCTGCACCGGTTTCAGACCGTCGCGCACGTCGGGCAGCGCGCGGTCCACGATCACGTTCATGGCGTAGTTGATGAAGTTGGTCTTGACTTCGCTGGTGATGTCAACAGGATGAATTCCAGTCATGTGGCTCCAGTCAGGGGGCTGCGCGGCGCAGAGGTGGCCGCCGCAGTCCAGAATGTCGAGGCCCGGCCTTTCCGGGAATGGAGAGATTCTATCACGAAATTCTGTTTAAGGCGTAATAGAGTCCGCTCCCTCAGTGTACCTATTGTAGCCCAAAAGCCGCGCGGAGAACGCGATTCCGCCCACCCCGCCGGGTGGGGCCTGGGCCTCACACTGGCCCTCCATGACCTTCTCTCCAGACGGCGCCCTGAACTTTCGCCAGACCCTGCCCGGCCTGTTCCGCAGCGGCAATCTCAGCCGTCTAAGTGAACCGGGGAAACAGGCCATTCAGAACGGCAACTTTGCCCGCATTCTTGATCTTCGCACCCGGGCAGAGCGTGTCTCTGACGCGCCGCCCTTCCTGGGTACCGCTGGGTACCTCAACCTTTCTGTGTTGCCCTACCGCCACCGCGCACTGAATGAGGCCACCGCCGCTGCGACCTGCAATGCCGATATTGGCCGGGCCCTGCTGGAACACGGCGCCAATCAGGTGGTGGCGGTGCTGGGGGCCATTCTGGATGCGCCCCGGGGGCCGGTGCTGATTCACTGTCACGCGGGTAAGGACCGCACGGGCCTGATCAGCGCCCTGTGCGGGGAACTGGCCGGGCAGTCCCGGGAACAGATTGGCGCGGATTACGCGGCCTCTGGGCCTGCACTCACTGCGTTCTACGCCGAGCAGCGGCGCAGGAAGACGCCGGAACAATGGGCCCGCCTGGAGCCTTTTGTGCCCAGCCAGCCCCAGGACGTCCTGCGGCCCCTGGCGTTTCTGGACGAAGCCTGGGGGGGCACAGAGGCCTACCTGAATGCGCACGGCTTTGGCCCGGACGATTCACGCGCCCTGGCCCAGCGCCTGCTGGGCGTGTAATCCCTGGTGCCCCCAATTGCCCCCACCGCGCCGCGTCCCGGTCTTTCGTCCCTGCGTCGCCACTGGCCCTTATGATGTTCTCAGCATGCTCGATCACCTCTCCCAACTTGTTAAAGACGTGGACGGCGCGTGGGCTGCGGCCATCGCCGGGCTGGACGGCCTGCTGATTGAAGGCCACAGCACCACCGACACCGATCTGAGCCTTCTGGTGGCCGAGCACGCGGGCCTGTTCCGGGTGGCCAGGTCCGCCTACGACATGACGCTGGGCGGCGGCCAGACGCGCGAACTGTACGTGCGCGGCGAGCGGCTGGCGGTGTATCTGCACCCGGTCAAGACCGATTACTTTCTGCTGCTGGCCATTGACGGCCGCAGCAACCTGGGCCAGGCCCGGCTGTATGGCCGCGACGCCGCCCGCAAACTGGAGGCCACGCTGTGATTCTTGATCCTCTGCGCACCCTGCCCGGCGTGGTGGCCGCCGCGCTGGTGGGTCCCGACGGCCTGACCATTGAAGGCCACGGCGACGGCGGCGACGCCCTGGCGGCCGAACTCAGCGCCCTGCGGGTGGGCATGGACCGCACCTGCCGCCGTTTGGGGGCGGGCGAGGTGACCCGCATCGCCTTTACCAGCGAGCGCATTGAAGTGGTGGCTGTAACCATCGCCGATTTTATTCTGGGCGCCGCCATGGCGCGCGGCACCGACACCCGCACCGCCCAGCAGACTTTGGCGCGCATTGTGCTGGACCTGCCCAACCTGCCCCGCACGGAGGGCGCGTGATCGCAGAGCTGCTGTCGGTACGGGGCGTGCGCCACGCCGCGCTGGTCTCGGCCGACGGTCAGGTGGTGGCCAAGGCCGGCCTGAGCGACGAGCAGACGGCCGCCGAACTGACCCTGGTGGCCGCCGGGCGCGCGGTAATCGGCAGCCTGCAGACCAACCTGAAAAGCGCCAGTTGGCAGGAACTGCTGCTGGACGTGGACGGCGGCCCCGTGCTGCTGACCCCCCACGGCGACCAGATTCTGCTGACCGCCTTTGATGAAGTGGGGAGCCTGGGCCGCGTGCGCTTCGCCGTGCGGCGCCTGCTGGGCAACGCCTGACCAGCGCGTCCACTTCCCTTGAGCCGGCCCAGGCCCTTTGGCGTGGGCCGCGTTCATTTGCCCCGGCGGCCAGACGCTAGCGTGGGAACATGCAAAGCCGCCCCCGTCGCCTGCGCCGCACGCCCGCGCTGCGTGCCCTGACCCAGGAAGTGCAGCTGCACCCCAGCCACTTCATTCACCCTATCTTCGTGCACGAGCGGGCGGACGTGACGCCCATTGCCACCATGCCGGGCGTCTCTCGCCACTCGGTGGAGAGCGCCGTGGCGCAGGCCAGAGAGGCCCTGGCCCTGGGTGTGCCCAGCGTGATCCTCTTCGGCATTCCTGACCACAAGGATCCTCTGGGCACCCAGGCGTATGCCGAAGAAGGCATCATTCAGCGGGCGGCGCGGGCCATCAAGGCGGCGGTGCCGCAGATCACGGTGATCGCCGACACCTGCCTGTGCGAGTACACCGACCACGGCCACTGCGGCCCGCTGTGCGAGGTGCCGGGACTGGGCGGGGCCGAGGGCTGGACGGTGGACAACGACGCCAGCCTCGCGCTGCTGGCGCGCACGGCGGTCTCACAGGCGCGCTCGGGTGCGGATGTGGTGGCCCCCAGCGCCATGATGGACGGGCAGGTGGCGGCGATTCGCGCAGCGCTGGACGAGACGGGTTTCCCCCACGTGCCCATCATGAGTTACGCCGTGAAGTACGCCAGCGCCTACTACGGCCCCTTCCGCGATGCAGCCGGCAGTGCCCCCAGCGTGGGCAACCGCGCCACCTACCAGATGAATCCGGCGGGCGGCTACCGCGAGGCCCTGCGCGAAGCCCGCCTGGACGCCGAACAGGGCGCCGACACCCTGATGGTCAAGCCTGCCCTGGCCTACCTGGATGTGCTGAGCCTCTTGAGACGCGAGTTCGATCTGCCGGTGGTGGCCTACAACGTCAGCGGCGAATACGCGCTGGTCAAGGCCGCCGCGCAGGCCGGCTACATGGACGAGCGCCGCACCGTCCTGGAAACCCTGACCGGCATGCGCCGTGCCGGTGCCGACGCGATCATCACCTACCACGCGCTGGACGCGGCCCGTTGGCTCCAAGAGCAGGTGGGCCGATGAGGACAAATCAAGAAGGGCGAAGGGCCGCCCCTGAGCCTGGGGCCCCAGGAGCAGGTGAGCCTATGAGGACAAATCAAGAAAGGCGAAGGGCCGCCCCTGAGCCTGAGGCCCCAAGAGTAGGTGGGCCTATGAGGACAAATCAAGAAAGGCGAAGGGCCGTCCCTGAGCCTGTGGCCCCTTCTATGCCGCTGCCCCAGAGCTGGGTGCGCGCATGACCAGCGCCCAGAACCCCATTCGCGTGGACTGGGTGCCCACCAGCCTGTGGCCCGGCCAGCTGGGCCTGACCTTCGCCCCGGGCAAGAAGGGCAGCAGTGTGTACCAGCCCGGCGTGGTCCACGACCGCGAGCTGGCAGCCGACATGCAGACGCTGGCCCGCGAGGGCACCCAGGTGATTGCCCCGCTGCTGGAAGACTTTGAATTCGACCTGCTGGGCCTGGAGGGCTACCACGACGCCGCCGGGGCCCACGCGCTGGCGGTGGCGCCGTATCCCATCCCCGACCAGGGCGTGCCCCGCGATACGGCCGCCTTTGCCGCCTACCTCGACGAACTGATGACGCACCTGCTGGACGGGCGCCGGGTCGTGGTGCACTGTCGGGGCGGCCTGGGCCGGGCGGGCCTGACCGCCGCCTGTCTGCTGGTGCAGGCCGGGCTGGACCCCCAGGCCGCCATAGCGCTGGTGCGCGCTGCCCGCAGCCCCCACGCCATTGAGACGGCGGAGCAGGAGGCGTTTATCCACGACTTCGCCCGGTAAGAGTGTTCAGGTCTGCGGCACGTCGTGGGCGGCCAGTTCGCCGGACAGCACCTCACAGAACGCGTCTTCGTTTTCCAGGCTGCTCAGGGTCAGGCGTACGGCTTCGCCTCCCTCGCGGTGGAAGACAATGCGGCGCAGGCGTTTGCCCAACTGCCACTGGGCCCCCCGCAGTTCGTCCCAGCGCAGCCTGTGGGCCACCGCCCGGTAGGCCAGCGGGTCGTGCTCCATGAAGGTCAGGCCCTCGGCGCTCACCTGCGGGGGCTGACGCAGCAGCTGCGCGGTGGTCCAGTTCACATAGAGTAGATACGGCCCCATGCCCAGTGCCACCCAGCGCACCCAGCCGTCCATAAAGCCAGTCACGCCCGCCCAGACAAAGCCCAGCGCCATGGCGGCGACCAGCCACATGGCGCCCCGGGTACTGCGGACATAGGCCGAGCGGTACTGGCCGCTCAGCAGCGGTGGGGCGGCAGGGGGCGGGGCTTCCGGCGACAGGGGCAGGCTCATGCGCTGAACGTAGCGAAAAAGAGAGCGCCGCGTGACCGCACCTTCGCCGGGGCCTCACGCGGCGCTCCGCTGCGCGACCTACACTGTCGGCACCATGTCTAAGACGTTTCTTGGCGCGGCGCTCCTGGCGCTGCTGGCCGCCTGCGCCCCGGCAATGACCACGGCCACGCCGGGCCGCATCGTGAACGCCGCCACGGGCGAGGAAGGCACCGTGACCTTCACGCGCGGGACCCTCTCGCCCCGGCTGGGCGACCCGTTTGCGCCGGACAACGCCACCATCCGCATCGGCCAGCGCACCTACACGGGGCGCACCTACCTGATTGGCAACGGCAGCCTGCCCGGTGGCCTGGGGGTCAGCGTGGCGTTTGGCGCCTCCAACACCGGCTCGGCGCCAGCGGCCTTCGAGACGGCCACGCGGGTGGACGCCGGGCGCTCCGTGCCCGCCTACACCGGCAACCTGATCGCCCGCGCCCAGGGTGAACCAGCGGCGCTGCTGACCTGCACCCTGACCGTGGACGCCCAGGAACGCGGCATTGGCGAGTGCTTTGACGGCGCGGGCGTGCGCTACGCCCTGCAGTTCTGATAAGGATTCCGGTTCATCAGTTATGCAATAACTGATGAACCCGACCGGAGGGCCTCGCAGAGCTGCGCAGCAGAGAAGGAAAAACGGTGACGGAGAGGAGTGGAAGCACCGCAGCGAAGCGGAGGGGCTGCAACGGATCATCCGGAAGCCGTATGACCCGCCTGCCGGGGCGGCCCACCATCGTCTGCCTGTGCGGCAGCGTGCGCTTCCTGGCGGACTTTGACGCTGCTTCGCTGGCTGAGACACTCGCCGGACGCATGGTCCTCAGCGTGGGCAGCCACCGCCAGCGCGACGAGGACGCCCTGGGCCACCTACCGGCTGGGGAGCGGGCCGCTGCCCTGGACCGCCTTGCCGAACTGCACCGCCACAAGATTGACCTGGCCGACGAGATTCTGGTCATTAACCCGGGCGGCTACGTGGGCCACCACACCCAGCAGGAAATCGACTATGCCCGCGCCCAGGGCAAGCGGGTGCGCTGGCTGATGTGCCCAGAGAGGCCCGGCCTCTGATTGCCCAGCGTCCCTTCAGCGCGGCGCGGCTTCGGGGCGCGGCGCTCCCCCTTTGGGGGTGGCATTTGTGCGGTGGCCTGGGGTGCCGATAATGAACCATGTCAGAGCCCCACGGGCGCATGGCCGACCCCGCTTCCACCCCTGCGGCGACGCGGCTGGGCGAGCTGCTGGGCGCCGCGCACCTCGCCCGGCCCACCGAGGTCTGGCGCTGCCTGCCGCTGATGCAACAGGCCCTGCCACTGGCGCGCGTGGCAGGGGACCCCGTACAGGTGGCCGAGGTGCTGACCCTGCTGGGGCTGGCCCAGCTGATGACCGGGCAGCTGCGCGGCGCCCTGGCGCCCCTGAACGAGGCCATTGCCCTGGCCACCGAACACGGCGCTGCCCACATCGCCGCCGACGCCACGCTGTGCCTGGGCAAAACCCTGGCCGAACTGGGTGACGCCTCAGCCATGGACTGCCAACGTGCGGCCCAGCGGCAATTTGCCGCGCTGGGTGACCGCGCCCAGGAGGCGGGGGCGGTGCAGGCCCTGGGGCTGACCCTGCACAAACGCCTGGAATATAAGGCGGCGGTCCCCATGCACCTGCTGGGCGTGGAGATGCACCGGGCCCTGGGCGATGAGCGCCGCGCCGCGTACGGCCTGGCCTACCTGGGCGAAACCTACGCCGATATGGGCATGGCTGTCATGGACACTGATCCCGAAGGTGGCCGCGCCCGGTTGGCCCAGGCCGCGCCGCTGCTGACCGAAGCGGCCGAAATTGCCGCGCGCACCGCAGATGCCCGGCTGCGGCGCACGGCGGCGGCGGCCCTGGCCCAGGTGGAATTTGACCGGGGCCGGGCCGAGGCGGCCGCCCGCTGGCTGGCGCAGGCCTTTGAAGCGGCGCGCAGTTCCCAGGACCTGCTGGGCGAGGGCTATGTGCTGCAGGAACAGGCCCGGCAGCAGCAGAGATGCGGCGACCTCAGCGGCGCCCTGCGCAGCCTGCGCCGTGCCTGCACCCTGATGGAAGGGGCCGGCGCGCAAAAGGGCCTGCTGGGGGTGCTCTACCAGATGGTGCAGCTGCAAGAACAGCTGGGTGAACTGTCTCCCGCCCTGAACACCCTGCGCCGCGCCCACACCCAGGAACTGGCGCTGCGCGACGAGGCCAATGAAACCCGCTTTCAACTGGCGCGGTTCCGGCTGGAAAACCAGCGCCACCGCGCCGAGGCTGAGCAGGAACGGCGCCGGGCGCAGGAATTGGAACGCCTGGTGCAGCAGCGCACGGCGCAGCTGGAGGCCAGCCACTTTGCCCTGCTGGAGCGGCTGGCGGTGGTGGCCGAGTTCCGCGACTCGGAAACGGCGGGGCACACGCGCCGGGTGGGCGCTCTGGCGGCCTTGCTGGCCCGGCGCCTGGGCATGCCCGAGCCCGAAGCCGCCATGCTGCAGCTGGCCGCCCGGCTGCACGATATTGGCAAAATTGCCATACCCGATGACGTGCTGCTCAAGCCGGGGCCCCTGAGCACCGACGAATGGGCCCTGATGCAGACCCATGCCGTGCGCGGCGCCCAGATGCTGGCCGGACGGGACTCCCCGCTGCTGGCCATGGCTGAGGCCATTGCGCTGACCCACCACGAGCGCTGGGACGGCGCTGGCTACCCGCAGGGCCTGCGCGGCGAGGCCATTCCCCTGGTGGGCCGGGTGGTGGCGCTGGCGGATGTCTACGACGCCCTGGGCCGTGTGCGGCCCTACAAGCAGGCGTGGTCCCACGCAGCCATGGTGGAAGAAATCCGGCGCGGGGCCGGCACCCACTTTGATCCGCAGGTGGTGGCGGCCTTTCTGGACCTGCTGGCCGAGCGCCGCTGGGCGCCGCTGGGAGAGGCGGCTGGTCCGGCGCCTGGCCCCCCCCGCGCCTTGATTCCGTCCCCTGCCACGGAATTGTCAGGGGACGCCCCCTATAACGGAGCCATGGATGAGCTCTGGCAGGAACGCAACCGCAATCCCCAGTGGGTGCGTGCCGAGCTGGAGAACCGCGCGCCGTCGCCGCACCGCGCGGTCGTGGAGGCCTACCTGGACTGGCGCGCAGGCCACCCGGACCGCGCCATGGCCCGCCTCGTGGACGAACTGCCCGCCCTGAGCGGGCGCTGGCGGGGCCGGGCGCTGAACGTGCAGGCCAGCATTCTGGCGGAAGCGCTGGAACTGGATCAGGCCCATGTGCTCTACGCCGAGGAATTACGGGTGACCCAGGTCTGCGGGGACACGGCGGGGGAGTGGCGGGCGCGTCATGACCTGGGCAATCTGTTTCTCGATATTGCCCCCGAGCGCTGCGCCGGCCCCCTGCGCGAGGTGATTGCGGGTGCCCAGGCGGCAGGCGAACTGGACACCCTGATCGTGGCGCACCTGAACAGCGCCCTGTATGCCGAAGGGCTGGGGCTGAGTGAGGGCCAGCGCGCCGAGCATCTTTCGGCGGTGCTGGCCCTGGCCGAGCAGACGTGGCCAGACCTGTATGCGGTGGCGCGCGTGATCCTGGTGGATGACGCCCTGCGGGCAGGCGATCTGGCCCAGGCCGAAGCCCATCTGGCGGCGGTGCGCGCCCTGCCGCCGCTGACCATCCGGCAGTCGCGCAGCGACCTGCTGCTGGCCGAGTGTCAGGTGTGGCGGGCCCAGGGGCAGGCCGCCCAGGCCGCAGCGTTGCTGCGCGACGAGCTGTCCCGAGTCCCGCTGGTGGAGCAGCCCCGGTTGCTGCGGCCCCTGGCACAGGCCCTGGAAGAAGCGGGCGATCTGGCCGGTGCGCTGGCCGCCGAGCGGCAGCATAGTGAAGCCTGGAAGGCTGCAGAAGGCACCCGGCGCGAGCGCACCATGCGCGCCCTGGAGGTCTGGCACTGCACGTCCCAGGCCCGCGCCGAGGCCGAGCGCGAACGGGAGCGGGCGCTGCAGTTGCAGGTGGCCCTCAGTGAACTGCGCGCCGCCCACGAGCAGATTCAGGAAATCAGCCGCCGCGACGGCCTGACGGGGCTCTACAACCGCCAGCACCTCATGGAAGCGGGCGCCGCTGCGCTGGCCCAGGCCACCTCGTCGCGCCCCGCGCAGGTGGCCCTGCTGGACGTAGACAAGTTCAAGCGCATCAATGACGAGGCGGGCCACCACGCCGGTGACGAGGTGCTGCGCGGCGTGGCGCGGCTGTTGCAAGAAGGCCTGCGTCCAGGTGACCTGTGCGCCCGCTTTGGGGGCGAGGAATTTGTGGTGGTGCGCCCGGCTGGCGCTGGCCATGATCTGGCGGCCGATCTGCGCCGTCTGGGGCGCGCCATGACCCAGCACCCCTGGGCTCTGCCCGCCGCGCTAACGGTCAGCGCCAGTGTGGGCGTGGCTGTGGCCACCACTGCCGATCTGCAGCAGGCCCTGGCCCAGGCCGACGCGCGAATGTACGCGGCCAAACGCGACGGTGGCGGCCGCGTGTATGACCACGATCCAGTGCCGGCCTAAGAACCCGGAGCAGGTGAGGCGGTAGACGTCAGTTGCGCTGGGCGACCAGCGGGCGTAGGCCAAGGTCCAGACAGCGGAAGAGCTGGGGCGCCGCCTTCAGAGCCCAGTTCGGCGCCGGGCGGGGGGCTGGCACTCTGAATCACCGCACACAAAAAAGCCCCGGCTATGGACCGGGGCCTTGTCTGGCGGCTTCGCTTACGCCTGACCGTACATCACAGCGCGCTTAACTTCCTCAATCAGCTGGGTGATGGGAATGTCGCGCGGGCAGGCTTCGGTGCAGTTGTACGCGGTGCGGCAGCGCCACACGCCCGTGTTCTGGTTCATGATACCCAGGCGCTGGTGCGTGGCCTCGTCGCGGCTGTCGAAGATAAAGCGGTGCGCCTGCACAATGGCGGCCGGGCCCAGGTACGACCCGTTGACCCAGAAGATGGGGCAGGAGGTCGTGCAGCACGCGCACAGAATGCAGTTGCTGGAGTGCGCCATGCGCTCGGCCTGCTCTTCGCTCTGAATGCGCTCGGCGGCGGGGGCCGGCGACTCGTTGATGAAGTACGGCATGATCGCCTTATAGGAGTCGAAAAACGGCTCCATGTCCACCAGCAGGTCCTTTTCCACCTTCAGGCCCCGGATGGGCTCAACCTGGATGGTGCCGCCGTTTTTGGCCACGTCGCGCACCAGGGTCTTGCAGGCCAGCCGGTTGCGGCCGTTGATCAGCATGGCGTCGCTGCCGCAGATGCCGTGCATGCACGAGCGGCGGAAGGTCAGGCTGGGTTCCAGGTACCACTTGATGTGGTTGATGACGTCCAGCACGCGGTCGCCCGGCTGGGCTTCCACGTCGTAGGTGGTCCAGTGCGCCTTCTTGTCCTTTTCAGGGTCAAAGCGCAGGACCTTGACTTTCAGTTGCAGCATGGGGACCCCCAGGGGGGCCACCACGCCGGTATTGGTTGCAGTCTGGGTCATGGGGATTCCTTGCGAGGTGGGGCTCAGTACACGCGCGGCTTGGGTTCAAAGGCCCGCGTGAACCCCTTCAGGGCCACCGGCTTGTAGCCAATAACCACGTTGCCATCCTTGTTCAGGTCCTTGTAGGCCATGGTGTGCTTGAGCCAGTTGCTGTCGTCGCGCTCGGCGTAGTCCTCGCGGTCGTGCGCCCCGCGCGACTCGGTGCGGTTCAGGGCACTGGCGGTCATGGCCTCCGCACAGTCAAGCATAAAGCCCAGTTCCATGGCCTCGATCAGCTCACTGTTGTAGCGGCGGCTGGGGTCCGACACCGTGACGTTGTGGTAGCGGGCCTTGAGCTCCTGAATGATGCCGACCTGACGCTCCATGTCGGGGCCGTTGCGGAAGATGCCCACGTTGTTCATCATGGATTCCTGCAGCTCCTTGCGGATGGCGGCGGCGTTGTCCTTGCCACTTCCATTGCGCAGGCGGTCGAACATATCCATCGTCTCGCGCTCGGCCCCTTCGGGCATGTCGGGGAACTCGACCTGGCGGGCGTACTGCGCGGCGTAGATCCCCGCGCGGCGGCCGAACACCACGAGGTCGCCGAGGCTGTTGGTGCCCAGGCGGTTGGCGCCGTGCAGCGACACGCACGCCTGCTCGCCCGCCGCATACAGCCCTTCGATGCTGCCGCCCGAACCGTCACTGAGGCACAGGCCGTTCAGGTCGGTGGGAATGCCACCCATGGCGTAGTGCGCGGTGGGCTGAATCGGCACGAGGTCCTTGACCGGGTCCATGCCCAGGTAGGTGCGGGCCAGGTCGGTAATCTCGGCCAGCTTGCCCTCAATCACGTCACGCGGTAGGTGCGTCAGGTCAATGTTGACGGCGTCCTTGTCGCGGCCCACGCCGCGCCCCTCGCGGATCTCCTTGATGATGGAGCGCGACACGATGTCGCGGGGCGCGAGGTCCTTGATGGTGGGCGCGTAGCGTTCCATGAACCGCTCGCCGCTGTCGTTGCGCAGGATGCCGCCCTCACCACGAATGCCTTCCGTCACCAGGATGCCCAGCTTGGCCAGCCCGGTGGGGTGGAACTGGTAGAACTCCATGTCTTCCAGCGGCAGCCCCTTGCGGTAGTAGATGCTCATCAGGTCGCCGGTCAGCGTCAGGGCATTCGAGGTGATCTTGAAGATGCGCCCGTAGCCGCCCGCTGCCAGAATGACCGCCTTGGCGTGGAAGGTGTGAATCTCGCCCGTGGCGAGGTGGTAGGCCACCAGCCCCCGGCAGCGCCCGCCCTCAATGATCAGGTCGGTGACGTGGAATTCGTTGAAAAAGGTGGTGCCGGCCTTGACGTTCTGCTGGTACAGCGTCTGCAGGATCATGTGGCCGGTGCGGTCCTTGGCGTAGCAGCTGCGCTCCACCGCCGCCTTGCCGAAGTCGCGGGTGTGGCCGCCGAACTTGCGCTGGGCAATCTTGCCCTCGGGCGTGCGCGAAAACGGCAGGCCCATGTGCTCCAGCTCGTACACAGCGTCAATGATGTCCTTGGCGAACACCTCGGCGGCGTCCTGGTCGGTCAGGTAGTCGCCGCCCTTGACGGTGTCGAACATGTGCCATTCCCAGTGGTCTTCCTGCACGTTGCCCAGCGCCGCGCCAATGCCGCCCTGCGCCGCGCCCGTGTGCGAGCGCGTGGGGTACAGCTTGGAGATACAGGCCACGCTCACGTTGCCCTTGGCGGCGTACAGCGCGGCCATCAGCCCGGCGCCGCCTGCACCCACCACCAGCACGTCATAACGATGATGCATAGTTTTCAGTCTTCCTTTGCGGGAATTAAATGGAGAACAGGCCCACGGTGCCGAAGGCGAACACGAGCGCCACCACGGTGTAGAACACGCCCTTGACCCAGGCGCGGTTGGGGCGCGAACGCACGTAGTCCTCAATGGAATAGCGCGCGCCGTTGGCGCCGTGCAGCAGCGACAGCGACAGAATCAGCCAGTCGTAGAACTTCCAGGCCGGGTTGGCCAGCTTGTTCACCACGGCGTCGTAGGTGGCGTCGGACTCGCTGACCTGAATAAAGGTCATGTAGATGTGCCCCAGGACCAGAAACATCAGGATCAGGCCGCTGATGCGCATGAAGATCCACCAGTTCAGCTCGGCGTTGGTGTGCGACTGCGCGCGGGCGTCGGTGAAGGTGCGGGCGCGGATCATCAGTAGCCCCCCATGATGCGCGGGTACAGGGTCCAGGCGGCGTACACGAAGGCGGCGGCGCTGATCAGCAGCACCCCGTACCACATCTGGCGCTGGTAGGCCACGCCAAAGCCCGTGAAGTCCATGATGATGATGCGCAGGCCGTTAAACGCGTGGTACACCACGCCCGCCGTCACGAAGATCAGGCCCACACGGAAGGGCCACAGGTCGTAACGCTCGTGAATCACCATGTAGAACTCTTCGCCGAAAATAAACGACCCGATGCTGAACACGTGCAGCAACAGGTAAGCCAGAATCGCCAGTCCGGACAGGCGGTGAAGCAGGAACGCCCACTGCCCCTCTCTTCCTCGGTACATCCTTATGTCCTCCTCAACGTCTTTGCCCGGGCATGGTTGCCGGTGCTGCCTTACGCCCACACACTCTAGGGCGAACGTTATGCCGAGTGGGTGACCGTTCACACCACGCTTTCAGACGGGCACAAGTCTATCACTCTGGGCCCAAAGGGCGCCCCGAAAGCGGCCCGCTTCCCAGAACGCGGCCAGGGCGCGCTACCCTGTGCGCCATGAGCACCAAAGACCCCGCCCTGGAAGCCGAGTTCACCCGCAAGATGGTGCTGGGCATCCTGGGTACCCTGGAACAGAAGGGCCTCCTGAGCAAAGAAGAGGTGGACGGCATCATCAAGGCCGCCCGGCAGGCTGCGCAGCCCGCACCAAAGCGGCCCCTGGGCGGCCCCGCTGGCCCCGGCACGACCTGGGTCCGGCCCGGGCAGAGCCACGAGCCGGTTGACCGCAGCACCCCAGTGGCCATTCCCAATGTGCAGCGGCAGCCGGAGCCGGTCAGGGCGGAACCTGCCCCGCCTGTCATTGACATCGATTTGAAGTAAGTCTCGGGGCTCGACTCTTGTGAGAGTGGCAGTACGAGATGTTTTTCACAGGTCCATACCAATTGGACACGTCCCGCTTTCGGTCAAATGAGGCAACAGATGAGGCGCTAATGCGCTATGGGTGAGTCGTATGACGATACGACGACCGAGTTCTCATGCTCCGCCTTCTCGCACCCGCCGTTACGGCGGGGCTTTGCTGGCTACTCTGTTTCTGACCACCACCCATCTGCCCGGTGTGGTGGCCCTGGCGGCGCCCCAGATCTTTGCCCGTGTGGGGCCCGGCGCCAGCAATTTCCCCGCCAATTTTGCGGCGTTCACCGATCCCACCTTTGGCGAGATTGGCGACGCGATCAATGTGGCCAACGGCAACGCCTACTTCCAGACCGCTAACGTCAACTGGAACAACCTCAACACCTCTAACACCGGTACCGCCAACTCAGCCAGCAAAACGCAGACGAACGGGGTGCTGCGGCTGTACGGGTTCAATTCGGCCCACGGGAGCCCGGTGGCAGCGGAGTACGCCCTCGGCCAAGGGGACGGCAGCCAGCAGCTGTTCCGGCGGGCGACCGAGGACGAAATCAACACGGGCCCCAGCTGGATCAGGGAACGCTACGCCGGCATCCGGGCAGGGGTCACCTTCTTCATCAGCAAAC